>CANCOG010000095.1 GCA_947379685.1 Flavipsychrobacter stenotrophus
AGCATTACTGTAACTGTGGCAGATACCGTTTTCTTAACCGGTAATGTTTTCGGTTTATTCATAGATCTGAAATTAAGCCGGATATTTACATTATAAAGGTAGCAAAAAAAACTAAATATTGATGGCAATGCAAAGTGCATTTGAATGCCAATTAGATTAGGTATTAAGGAAAACAGCCGTTCCCAATAGAACGGCTGTCAAAATATTATAAACTACAAAATGCCTACCCCTGCTCCTTCATCTTAACCATCGTCAAAATTGTAGCGATAGCCACGGTCTCGTTTGTTTCATCATACACTTCTACCAGCCATTTTACAATGCCCTTGGCAATATCCTCTGGTGTGCGTTTTTCCTGACCAGTTTTTTCCTTTACAGTGAGTTTTACACCTATGGTCATGCCTGGGTACACGGGCTTGGTGAAGCGACATTCTTCGATGCCATAGTTGAGTAAAACCGGGCCTTTCTTAGCGTCTACAAACAGGCCTGCGGCCTTGCTGAGTATAAAGTAACCATGGGCCACACGTTTTTCGAATATGGTGCCTTCCAGTGAGGTGGCATCCATGTGGGCATAGAAATTGTCGCCGCTCACATTGGCAAAGTTGGTGATATCGGTTTCTGTTACTGTATGTTTTGCGGTTACCAGCGTTTCACCTATTTCCAGTTCTTCAAAATATTTCTTGAACGGGTGTTTGTCATATTCGTGCTGCTTGCCATATTGCTGGTACACATTGGTTATCTTACTAATTGTAGTAGGGGAACCTTGTATGGCAGTCCGTTGCAGATAATGTAATACGCCACGCTTTCCACCCATTTCCTCTCCACCACCGGCACGTCCTGGTCCACCATGAACCAATAACGGCATTGGAGAGCCATGTCCGGTACTTTCCTTTACACAATCATTGTTGAGAATAAGTATACGTCCGTGCATTGTTGCAGTTCCCAACACAATTTCCTTGGCAATATCATCGTCGGCAGTCACAATGGAACTCACCAGTGAGCCCATACCCATGCGGGAAAGCTCGATGGCTTCATCTATATCATTGTAAGGTATAATGGTAGAGACTGGTCCGAATGCTTCAATATTATGACAATCTGTTTTTACAAACGGATCATCATTATAGAAGATCACCGGAGGCAGGAACGCACCTTTTTCCTTATCGGCCCCCATCACTTCAAAATGCTCCATGTCGCCAATCACAATGCTCTGCGACCTTGCCAGCAATTGTACTTTCTCGCGTACTTCATTGCGCTGAGCCAAACCAGCCAGAGGACCCATGCGTACTTCTTTAATAGAAGGGTCGCCTATGGTAGTACCCAATATCCTTTTGCCTAGTGCAATCTGCACATCTTCAACCCTATCCTCAGGAACTATAATGCGGCGAATAGCAGTACATTTTTGCCCAGCCTTGGTAGTCACCTCACGTACAACTTCCTTTATAAATATGTCGAATTCAGCTGAGCCTGGCTTAACATCAGGGCCCAATATGCAGCAATTCAATGAGTCTGCTTCCATATTAAAGGAGACAGATTCAG
Source organism: Flavipsychrobacter stenotrophus (assembly GCA_947379685.1). Taxonomy (GTDB): domain Bacteria; phylum Bacteroidota; class Bacteroidia; order Chitinophagales; family Chitinophagaceae; genus Flavipsychrobacter; species Flavipsychrobacter stenotropha_B. The sequence continues at coordinate 1,534 of CANCOG010000095.1, forward strand.
ATAAAATGCGCGGATGGGATTTTAAAGACCGTCCTGTCGATGCGGAACCGGTAAACGTCACAACATCCTGTGTTTCAACCGTATCGAGTATGCCGCGCGCGGATCCACAAATCAGTTGCAATGAACCCTCAGGTAAGATCTGTGATTTGATGATCTCTTCAAAAACCGCTTCAGTAAGGTAGGAAGTTAGTGTTGCCGGCTTTACAATTGCAGGTACTCCTGCCAGCAGGTTCACTGCAATTTTTTCCAGCATACCCCAGACAGGGAAGTTGAAAGCATTAATATGTATAGCTACACCTTCGCGCGGAACCATTATATGGTGGCCAATGAATGTATTGTTCTTAGATAATTTAACAGCATCACCATCAACGTAATAACGTTCGTCAGGGAACTGCTTACGCAGGCTCGCATAAGCGAACAGGTTACCGATTCCGCCTTCAATATCCACCCATGAGTCGGTACGGGTGGCACCAGTAAGTGCACTTATGGTATAAAAATATTCTTTGCGTTCCAGCAGGTACATTGCAAGTGCCTTCAGCATCCTACCTCTTTCCTGGAATGTGAGTTTCCTTAATGCCTTGCCACCAACCTTGCGTGCATATTGCATCATGGTTCCAAAATCGAGTCCATCGCTGCTGGCAGTATAGATGGGTGCACCAGTTACAGCGTTAAACAGGGTATCGCCTTCCTTTGTGCCATTTACCCATTTGCCTTCAGCGTAATTTTTCAGTTGTGTTACTGACATAGTATATGCTCTTAGATTTTGTTATCCTAAAAATATTGTATTCGGAAATGAAGGTGCAATTTAAAGGTTTTTAGTGGGTAATTAAATACTGAAGTCGGTTTTCGACTCAGCTATAACGTTGCATTGGGTTTGTGTAAGCGTTTGCCCGTCGTAAAATAGATTGGCCTTCCATTTCCTGACTAAGGTTAGTATAATTTATCCCCAAACATGACCTGTGTCAGGGAATAGTACAGTGCCTGATTTTACCTTTGTTATGCAAATGGATTTAATGTGAATGACGGTTACAGGCATCTATAAATCCATTCAACAAGCAATAATCAAAGAGATAAAAATTAGTTTATGAGTTCGAGCCAGAGAGAATTTAAAGGAGATCAGTTTCCAAAACCACTATCGACCATCCAGAAGTTAGAACAAACACCCGAGTGGAAGGCTATTCAGAAATTTTCAAACTTTACCCCACCAGAGCCGATAAATAAAGAAGTTCAATGGGATAAGTCAAAGATCATAGTCAGCAAAACCGACCCATATGGCGTAATTGAATATGCAAATGATGTTTTTATTGCTGTTTCTGGTTACGCAGAATTCGAGTTGATGGGTATGCCGCACAATATCATCCGTCACCCCGATATGCCCAAAGTTCTATTTAAAGTGCTTTGGGATAATTTGAAACAGGGAAATGTAGTGCACCCAGTAGTAAAGAATCTGGCAAAGTCGGGCAGGTATTACTGGGTAATAGCCGATTTCGAGATCAAGAAAAACGATAAGGGTGAGATCATCAATTATTATAGTCGCCGGCGTTCGGTGGCACAGGAGGTGGTTGACAAAGTAGAGGTGCTCTATGAAAAACTGCTGCAGATTGAGCATACCAGTGGGGTAGGCGCCAGTGAAAAATACCTGATGGGATACCTTGAAGATATTGGCAAATCGTATAATCAGTTTATTGAAGATCTGGTTTTGCAATACACCCCCGAACCACCAGCTCCAAAAGTTGCAACATCTGCACCCAAAGTTGCATTATCAACACCGATGCAACCAGAAGAAGATCACAAAAGAGGCTTTTTTGCGCGCTTTTTTGGTAAGAAATAGTGCATAAGAAAGATCACGAAAATGATATTGCCTGACCTGTTACCGACTTTTTGCACGGAGGAGGTCAGGCCTTTTGTTTTATGAAAACAGAAATTCTTTGCTCGTACCTTGTCTTTTTAACTTTATCTATACAATACCTACCTGATTTTCACGTTTTCGGGTGACAAAGTCTGTTTTGTTGCAGGCGGTACTGGTATGCCGTTTGCACTTTATTATTACTTTTACTTTCGAAAACTGAAACATGCTCCTACTTTCTGCTTTATTACTACAGGTTACCGACACAGCTATGAAGGCTGTAGCGCAAGCCACCAGCGTTCCGCCAGAAAAAATATCGTTATTCCACCTGTTAAAAGAGGGTGGGGTACTCATGATTCCGCTATTACTTTGTTCACTTATACTGGTTTACGTATTTGTGGAGCGGCTACTGGTTATTCGTAAAGCTGGCAATATTGAAGACCGGTTCATGCTTCAGGTACGCGACCAGGTTATGAAGAATAACATTGACGGAGCCAAGGGCGCCTGCAGAATGAGCAATGCTTCAATCGCTCGTATGGTTGAAAAAGGCCTCAATGTTGCACACAAGCCTCTTGACTACGTAGAAAAATCTATGGAAAATACCGGTAAACTGGAAGTGTATAAGATGGAACGCAACCTTTCTATACTTTCTACAATTGCCGGTATCGCGCCTATTTTTGGTTTCCTTGGTACTATTGCCGGGATGATTATCCTCTTTTTCAACGTTCAACACCAGGGGTTTTCATTGGAAACTATAGCTGGAGGTATTTATACCAAGATGGTTACTTCTGCTTGTGGCCTCATAATTGGCTTGCTGGCTTATGTGGGTAACGCCTATCTCAATGCACAGATCAATAAGAATGTGAACCGCATGGAAGCTGCGTCAGTGGAATTTTTGGATATTTTAATGGAGACAACAGCCTAAACCATGAACATCAGGAGGCATTTAAGGGAAGAACCGCATGGGCATTCGTCAGCATTGAACGATATCCTGTTTATATTGTTGTTGTTCTTCCTGATCATATCTACACTGGCCAACCCTAACGTGGTAAAGCTGAGTATACCTAAGGCTAAAAGTGATACAAAGGCCAAACAGACGGTTGTTGTTTCAATTAATGACAAGCAGCAATTTTTTGTTGGGACAACTGGTATTTCTGTCGATTCACTAAAAATGTACATTGCGTCCGCAATTGCTAAATCGCAGGATGCAGAACCTACAGTAGTTATAAATGCTGACAAGCAGGCAACTGCAGATAATATTGTAGCTGTTATGCGTGCTGCCCACGATCTTAATCTGCGCACGGTTTTGGCCGTTGACAATAATAGTAGATAGATCTATCAAGGTTCTGCAGTCATAGGGGAATTTCTGTTTAGACAAGAACCAGGTAACTGATCTAAAGATTTTTGTGTTATTACCTCTATTACTTTTTTAGAAAGAATCGCGTTTCTCCACCATGATTATGGTAGGTACTCACTAACTCCCATCCCTGTTTGGCTATGTAGTTGAGTGCTTGTATTTCATTGGAAAATTTCATTTTGCTACCAGTTTCATTCTTTAATAATACGAACCGGGCCTTATTACCCTCATCTCCGTAACTCACTTTTGCTACATAATTTTTAAACGCTGGCTGGTAAACATTTAACTGGCAATAGGTTGCATTTTTCTGAGCGTAAGTCGCGCCAGTTCCTAAAGTTAAAACAGCGATCAGGAAGTATCTTTTCATTTCTTTAAGTTTTATTATTCTCAGGCAATTATTGTGCCAAACATCAGGCTCTTCGTCCGAACACAAGACGCATTAGGTAATGAAATTTTTATGAAAAATTGGACATAATCTTTAATTTTATACTGTTTTACTTGCTTAATGCTATCAATCGGTTACAAAGGATAAAAAAGCAGAATTATTCATGAAATAATCGGTCTGAAACAGTCAATCTATTGCTATAAATTTCTACTTTGCAGGGTAGTATTAATTAGTTGTTTTGAGCGTGTCGAAAGAAAGGTAGCGTTAACAACTTTTCTCATTAAATTGAATAATGTATTGAAAGAAAATTTATTTATAAACAGTTTGTTTGATAGTCAATTGTCTGGTAATCTTTTCCAGGATGTGGCAGTAATTGGGATGTCTGGAAGGTTTCCCGGTGTGAGCACAATTGACGGCCTGTGGGGGGGGATTATAGACGGCACTTTAATGGGGCCTGCTGATATACAAACACGCGCGCAATCGGGTGATAGCAAAATTGGCGATCAAGCTCAACAATTTGATGCAGGTTTATTTGGGCTAACCGAGGAGCAGGCCTTATCGCTGAATGGTGCTGAACGGGTTTTTCTGGAAATTACCTGGGAAGCACTTGAAATCTCCGGGCAAATGCCGTCCAGATTGAACAGCAAAATTGGACTGTTCGTTGCGCAGCCTGATCATTCAGCCGGAGGCGAATCCATTGCAAAAGTCACTTCTGAAGTTTTAAACCAATTGGGAGCGTCAGTGGTTCTCTTCTTTGCCAGTTCAAATTCCGTTGACGCAATTGCAAATGCAGTTGAGAGTATTCGTTCGGGAAAATGTAATACTGCGTTAGTGGGTGGCGTTTCTTATGTGCCGTCTGACGGCATTGCTGAGCATCCCAATTGTGAAGATGCAGTGGTAATCGTGCTTAAAAACTGGGAAGAAACCAAGAAAGATGCGGACCCTATTTTCGCCGTCATTAAAGAAGTTGCGGTTAACGACTTGTCAAATGCTGACGCGCGCCATCAGAACACTCCGTACACCAAATCAATTTCATATATAGAACATTGTGGAAGTGATCTTTTTTCTGATAGTACAAAGGCCATAGATAAACTTATTTCCGGTTTGGGTTATGGTGAAAAAAAGGAAGGTTGTGCCCTTGGTGTTAATCTCGAATCAGATTCAATGTCATGTATTGCTGGGGTGCTCAAAGCCAGTCTTGCCCTTAGCCATAAGCAATTACCAACGTGTCATATAAATACAGATGTAGATTTAGGCAACACACCCTTTTTTACGGTTTCCAGCCCCCGGGAATGGACCTGTGAGGGACCAAGAAAGGCCGGAGTACATTCATCAGCCGGCTTAATAGTATTGGAAGAGTTTGAAAATAAAAAAGTTGTGCCTTCGGCTGGCAGGGCAATTCAGTTGTTTTGCTGGTCAGCCAATAGCGGGGCAAGCAGGGAAGCATACGCCAGAAAGTTAGCGGAATATCTTGTCGAGAACAAAAATGCAAATCTGGCGGATATCGCCTGGAATTTACAGTATTTCCGGGCACCCTTTGCAGAAAGGCGTTTTGCAGTTGCGGGATCCGAAACTGAATTGCAGAGTGCATTAAGCGGGGAAACGCACCTTAATCAACACCAAAACTCTATTGAAGATCCGCTGACAGAAGTTGTTTTTATGTTTCCCGGACAGGGAGCACAGTTCCTTACCATGGGAAAGGAGCTTTATGAGCACGAACCTGTATTCCGCGAAGCGGTCAGCGAATGCGCTGTCTTGCTTGAGGCAATTACGGGAGAAGACATAAGGGAAGTGATTTACCCGGCACAATTGGGTGGGGTAGCAGCTGAAAAACTTAACAACACATATTACACTCAACCAGCAATTTTTGTCATTGAATATGCATTAGCGAAATTATGGATCAGCTGGGGCATAGAACCTGCGGCCTTAATAGGCCATAGTATTGGTGAATATGTAGCGGCACACCTGGCAGGAGTTTTCAGTCTCGATGATGGATTATTACTTATTGCCAACCGCAGCCGCCTTATGGCCGCTCTTGAGCACGGAAGTATGTTAGCTGTACACAGCAATTATGAACATATTACCTCGCTGATGCCTGTTACTTTGTCATTGTCAGCTATTAACAGCCCGAAGGAATGTGTGGTTGCCGGCCCTTCAGGTGAGATCAATGATTTTTCTAAATTACTTGAGGAAAAAGCAATACAATTTCACCCCTTGCGTACGAGCCATGCTTTTCATTCGACGATGATGGATCCTATCGTTGCAGCATTTGAAGAAGTTATGCATTCTGTTACGTTATGCGAGCCCGGGATACCGTTGATCTCTACAGTAACCGGGACATGGATGACTGACGAGGAAGCCACAAGTCCGGCATATTGGGCGAAACACATGAGGGCGACAGTTCGCTTTGCGGATGGCATTAATACATTGGTACAAGATAGCTTTAACCTGATGCTGGAAACGGGCCCGGGAAATGTAAATGCTTCTTTAGTAATGCAGAATACGTTGGGCCAGCATGTGGTTTCACTTTCATCATTGCTCGCAAACAATGGAAAATCAGCATATTATAGTGTCCTTGAAGCGGCCGGTGGTCTTTGGCTTAACGGAATCGATTTGAATTGGGATGCATTTTATGAAGGCCAGCATCGCGTCAGGCTGAGCAATTTGCCAACTTATGCTTTTGACCGAAAGCGGGAAGATATGGTTGTGATGCATGATACATTGCCATTAGAAAGTAAAGAGAATAATGAGTTAGAAGTACCTGAAGCCGATACTTCTATTGACGAAGTTGCAAAAAAACTTGATCATCATACGTCGCCTGCTGAACCTAAAATTCATCAATCAGAAGATGTACAGGAGCCTTTTTCAGGAATAGAGTTTACTACCCGGTATCACGAAAAGACAAGGACCAGCAGGGCTCATTGTAGGGAAACGGATCAGCCGTCTTCAGACCTGGAAAATGGATTTTCGTACCCCATTATCATTGAAAAAAGCAATGGATGCAAGGTATGGGATGTTGACAACAATGAATATATTGACGTCAATGACAGCTATGGAAGCGGGTTATTGGGCCACCACAATGATGTTGTAGCTGCGGCGCTCCATGAGCAAGTGGATTTGGGTTGGGTAAGCAATGGGCAAGATAAATCTGTACAAGAATTGAGAGATTTATTGCAGTCGTTGCTGAATTGCGAGGCTGTCGTGCTGCGCAATTCGGAATCTGAAGCCCTGCATGATGCAATTCAAATCGCCCGTAAGTCAACGGGTCGCCCTTGGGTCGCTACCTTTAATGATCTGTATCATTCCGGTGCAATCGAGTCGGGCAATAATTTGGTACTGGAGGTAGGGCTAGCGGATTCACTAAAAACGATAAAAACAAAGGCAAATCAAATTGCCGCTATTGTAGTAAACCCGGTAAGTGCAAGTTTCTGTGGTGAATTCCTGAGGCAAGTTTATGAGGTAGCTCGCGAATACGATATTATATTGATTTTTGATCAGGTTAAAACCGGTTTGAGTCATCGGGAGTTTTCAATGCAATCAGACCTTTCCGTTTATGGGGCCTCAATTGCATCAGGAATATCATTTGGCGTAATCTCAGGTAGTGAAAAACATCTTAGTACTAAAGGTAAAATATCTACTGCTCAGCCGCTTGCTCTAGTTGCGGCTCGTTCTACCATTAAAAATTTGTCTGGCAACAGAGGTGAATTACTTAGGGATCTGGAAAACCAGGCGGCTAAACTCAGCAATTCATTGAATGAAGTTTGCCAGGAAAATCAATTACCCGTGGAAGTAGTTCATTTCGGTAATGTATGGGAAATAAGATGTAAGGCGAGCATGAGTTGTAGTGAAGAACTATTTGCATTAATGCGCTTCAACGGGGTCAACATTTTCGCTGGCAGGCCATGTTTCTTGAATTTTGGTTTTAATAGTGAGGATGTAGATAGAATTAACCAGACATTTATCGCTTGTATTCAGGAGCTTACACTTGGTGGCTGTTTTAGTCAGAGGGTAGAGGAGGACGTTGAAATAACTCAAGAGTTCGCCGAAACTGATGCAGCGGGCAAAATTGAAGTAGAGCAACCGGTCGTTTCAAATGATGCGGACGAAGGCAAGGACGAAGGACTTTCCAGGTTTGTGCCGGGTAAGATGAAACGTTTATTCGGTCGTTTTTTGAAGTAATAGCATAAAGTTGTTTATCATGCGAAACTACCCGCTATGCCACTGGTAACCTGTGCAGCAATTGAGGACGTGCGCTGGGTGGACTCCACAATTGATACTTTTGCACTTAATGATACAGTCCACATCTGGCGCGTATCCATCAGCGCAGGCCTGAAGCATAGTAATGCCCACGAGTATGTGCTCAATGATACCGAGCTGGATAGGGCAGCAAAATATCATCATAAAAAAGACAATGACCGGTTTTTACTCAGCCGGATATTGTTGCGGGTTTTGCTGGGAAGATATCTTGGGTCAGCCCCAGAAACAATTCAATTACTGGTAGGAGCAAACAAAAAGCCTTACGTTGATTCATTGACCGCGCAAAAAATCCAATATAATGTCACTCATTCCGGAGACTACATTCTAATAGCAATTGCAGAAACGAGTATCGGCATAGATGTTGAACAGATCAAGCAGGACTTCAATTATAGTGACCTTTTGCCGGAATGCTTTGCACAAAATGAAATTATTGCAACAGAAAGTTCTCTGGATCCACACCAGACATTTTATGAGCTCTGGACCCGAAAGGAAGCACTGCTGAAAGCTACTGGCAAGGGAATTGATCAGGACATGAAATTGGTTCCATCGTTGTCAGGCGGCCACAATTGCACCGCAGGAGTTATCGGGTCAGTTGCCGATTGGATGACGGTTAGTTTTGAAGTAATAAAGGGGTATCAGGCATCTGTATCCTTTGAAAATACTGTTAGTACCTTGAACTTCCTGGAAGGTCACGAAGTACTAATGTGATATCCAAAGCAGTTTACCAGTTACATCTATTAATCATTTGTCGCCATCAACTTGTTGATCCTGGTTGAATACTGCTGTGCCAGATCATCTCTATGGAGCTGATGATATATGTTTCCCATCATGCTCAGCATCTCAATGTTATCCGGGTCGGTCTTCAGGTAATTGTTAAAGTAGTCAATGGCAGTGTCTACCTTGTTTTCATTTAAAGCGGTAAAGCCTTTAAGATCATCAAAACTGGGTCGCTTTGTAAGTGCCGAAAGCGGACAGTCACTTACTTCTGCTTTAAACAATAGGTTTTTTGTCATCCATGTTTTTGTCTTGATCTCGTCTTCAGGAATAAGGGCAATGTGGTAAATGGAATAATCCCATTTCTTCCGGTTACGTTCAGGAAAACGAACATACAATATTTGCACATTCTTATTTTCTTTGAAATATTGAATGAGCAGGTGGGCTGCATTACTCGCAATTGTTACTGTATCCGTGGGCTTAAGTTTAGGTAATTCATTTTTCTTGAACCAATCAACGTCCTGCTTTAGGCTGTTATAATAGTAGTCCATTTCATAATTGCAATAAGCTCCCTTTACTCCCCCGGCAAATGCATTGAAATAACATATGGTGTTCGGGAAAGACGTTGCTATAAACGATAGTGGCTCCAGTAACAAAATACCGGCAACAGCCATGCCAAATTTAAAATTCCTTTTGGCAAGATATTCTGTGAAGCAATACCATCCACCTGTAGCGGCTATAGCCAGTGAGGGGAATGCAAACATAGCATGACGCCAGCCATGGTACACATTGGCTTTCGAGTAAATGATATAAAAAATAGGAAATACCCCCGTGATTATGACAAAGTAGATGGTTGCTGCCATTGGTTTCTTGCGGATAGTCAATAAGAAAACTGCCATCAGCAACAGGCCAGCAAGCAGCACATAGCTATTGGTGATATAGAAGCTTTTAATGAGAAAATTGCCCGGAAGCTCACTTGAAGCAACCTTTGAACCTTCAAAAAGCTGGCCTATGCTCACCTTGAAATTACTCATTTCATGAAGTGCGGTCAACGGATTGGAGATAGGGTTCTTCTGCCCATAAGGCCAAAAAAGACTGCCAGCGAGGTAACCACAAACCGCCACAATAGCTAGTGGTTTAATAAAGGATTTCAGATCAATTTCGCCATTCTGGAACCACTTTTTTACAAAGTAGAGAATACCGGCAAAAACGAATAAATAAGGTATTAAAAGAATGCCACCCACGCGTACATCTATCGTAATGCCAATTGCCAATATAACGTAAATATAATCTTTAACTGATGGCTTAGGTAGCTTGTCGAATAATTTGATAATGAAATAAATAGAAGCAATGTAAGCAGTTGCAAACGGAATATCTTTCGGGTTATTCATCGCATGTCCCAGGAAAAACGGGGCTAGGAACATGAGCCAGGCACACAATACGCCAGCCTGTTTATTGAACGACCGGGCGGCTATTTTTGCGGCAAAAAATATCGCCAGGAAACCAGCCCAGGCATTCAGCATATGGCGGGTAGCATACTCACCCAACGGAGAAAACTTATTGACAATGGCGCATATGATATCGAAAAAGCCACCATAGTACATCATCACACCATCCCGGTTCCAGTTATACTCTTCGGGCTTAAAATTTTCCGGCATCTTAAAAACCGTTTGGTCGCTGCCAAATGAAGTGAAGTATTTCAATATCGCTTTCCCATATTCATTCATGTCGACTTCATCGCCTGAAAGACCATAGGAAAAGCTCATAACCGTCATTAAAACAAATATCAATAACAAGCTACCCAATAGAATCTTTCCCCACTGTTGGTCATCTGATGTTGCAGAAATGCCACTTGAAAATGTTGCATTGTGAGTTGCTGACGAGCTATCGGAAGTTGATGATTTAATAACGCTGGTTGCCATAAGGTGTGAAGATACTAAGTCTGAGAAAAAGTTGGTTATTTCA
>CANCOG010000096.1 GCA_947379685.1 Flavipsychrobacter stenotrophus
TGGGTTATATTATTTTGTCGGGATGCCAACAACTATTATTTTTTGTAATTTTCACAAATGAAACTATGGCCATTTATTGTCCTGTTGCTCATACTCTTGCCGTTTAATAAAGTTGTCGGGCAAAGTAGCACTGTCACTTCACATTACACAGCCACAGCCCTGGCCGATTCTGTCAAGCAACAAACAATATCTGATTCCGCAGAAGCGGATGACTTTGTGCCCGGGCTATTACTGATTGCCTTAGTGTTTGCACTTATCTGCATAGGGGTTGCATTTGCTGGTACGGTATTGGGCATAGGTATCATGTTTATTTTATCCGTGCTTTTTTCTATCGGTGTTTTATCCGTATCTGTGGCTTCCGGAATATACAGACGGTCTTTTATGGCTGGCTTCCGGGTGTTTGTGGTTTCGGGCATGGCCGTACTTGGCACAATAGGAGGTACAGCGGTATTTACGCTGGCCAACTATCTTTTTGATCTGCATTTTACCGGAGGGTGGCTGCTGCTTACAGGTGCATCAGGCGGGCTTGCAGGTGGGCTTCTGCTTGGCGTTTTGCTGAATCAGATCATTCGCAGTACAATGAGGTGGATTCAGAAGCGGTATCATTAGTGCCGGCGTTGTATTGGTCTGAACTTTCAAGCTTCTCTTTTTAAAACATCAAAGCGAGAAACCCATGGTCCGCTCTTATAAGTAAATTATTGTTTTAATTTTTGGAAGCGAATGCCCGCCTAGCCGAAGGGTAGGCTTCCTGAATGGTGGACGAAAGTCAACCTCCGACCGTTGGGCGACTTAGATTTTTAATTTGCCAGAACTAATCTTTGCTGGCGCAGAAACTGCCGTCTGCTACCACTGTACCATCGTCACAAACAAAATCAAATGTTCCTTTGAGCGGAGACGCAGACGTAATAACTATTTTTCCACTGACGGAATTTCTCGTTTGACCATAGGCAAGATCAAGGGCCGCACCACTCCAACCCGTTGTTGTGCTATATTGTCCCATAGCATAGGTTCCCACTCCTGTATAATTACCAATACCTAATCTCATGCTTGGGAATGACGACGCAGGATCAGTAAAAGTACCTCCGGTTATATTTATCGGATTTAAAGCATCCGAATAAAAGCAATTTTTACCGTTGAAAGGCTTTCCGTTAATAGTGGCATTCATAAACTCTTTCGATGAGTTTGACTTTTTACACCCTGCAAATAAAAATAATAGAGCAATTAGAAGGGCCGCGCAGGTACTTTTCATAATCATTGGGATCTGTCTGATAGTTCATCAGTTAGTGCAAAATGCATGCCAAATATAACTCTACTTGATCCGGGAGTAGCGGAGCGGTGAATTGGACGGCTAGTGGAGGGAAATGAGTACAATTAACTATTTGCTATTCGCTCTCATTTTCCTTTGCGCTCTTTTCTGTGTTCTTCCTGGTATGTTTTTTTTCATATAAACGGTTACAGTTTTACCCTAATTCACCTTTGGAAATGCTGTGGTCATTGCGTGGGTATTACAATTCCTAAATATTAACCGTGTTAATAATTTTGATACCTTCGGCAGTATATTGCCCGTCAATGAACAACCTTTGGAAGTACCTATTAATCGTGCTGTCCTGCACTATGCAACTGTTTAGTTGTGCTATCGATCAACCTGAACGACAACACAAACATAAATATCCCCCAAACGAGGGAGTACACGAAGCAAGCATTAGTTATGGACCCCGGTCTCTTTATCAGTATCTTTTGCAGGATTTCAATATTCACAATGACGAATACTACGGTATAAAATACAATACCGGCCCGATATTCTTAAATTACAAATATTGGATCAAAGATTGGCTCAATCTGGGCGTCTCTTTAGGCTACCAAAAATACCGCGAAGAATTTGATTACCGCTTCCGGACCAGCAGCAGATACCAACAGAATACCAGTTTATACACAGCAGCAATTGAATCTAAGATATATGTAGCTGAAAGACGTCATGTTCAGTTCTATCAACTTGCTGGACTCAGCTACTTTCACATGGACCGCGCATATAGCAATTCCAGCTACTACGAGAACCATAAATTAAATTATATTTTCTTTCAATATGCCCCGTTAGGTATCAGATTGGGCAAAGACAATGGCTGTTTCTTTGAACTTGGCATAGGGTATAAGGGAATTTTAAGCGGGGGTTTGTTTTTGAAGATAAATCCAAAGAGCAAATTCAAGTATTGATGTTGGCAATTAGCGGATAATGGAGCGGATTGGGCCGGTCCGAAATGGGAGGGGAGCAGAGCGAAGAAAAAGGGGAGCGTGAAAGGAGAGCACGGATATTGAAAGGATCCATAGTCTAATCATTTACCAGTCTGAAGGTGATGTTTATTCTTGCCCCGACTGGTTTCCTGGTTTTGGGTACTTGATGCGCCCAGACGTTTTGCATGTCTCCTTTCATAACAACCAAGCTGCCATGAGACAAAGGGAAAGTAAGTTGATTATCCTTTTCTTTATACGTTCTGATTTGGAAGTCTCTTGTCGCTCCAAAGCTGACGGATGCTATTGTTGGGTATTTACCCAGCCCTTTCTCATTATCTCTGTGCCATCCTACGCTATCCTGTCCATTCCTGTAGAGATTAAGTAATGCAATGTTAAAGGATACTTGAGAGAGCGATGAAACCCTTTGCAGGATTGTTTTTAGCGTCTCAGTCCAGAGGGTCGCAGGCATGTCAATACCAGAATAGGCATAATGTACCCCCTCTTCACCATACATAGCTGTCAAGCGAGGCTGCATAATTGGCTTACCAAAAAGTTGTATTGGCTCATGTTTCCATTGTATTTCACTCTGTAACTTTTGAAAATAGAAATCGCTTTCTTCTTTATTGAAGTAACTTTCAAAAAGCAACATTTCGCCGCCGAATGGTAAAAGATTTTCAGACACAGGATAGCCGTTAATGCCCTAAATTAAGCATTGCAATTTAATCCGTGGTCATGTTTTTCTCACATTCCCCAGTTGTTTCTAGTCTTCAAAACGACAAAAATAACAGTTCGGCTTATGTCTCCGACTACATTGTTGTGGCTGCCCATATCCAGATTGGCGACATAAAAGCTACGAGCAGAGGAAAAATGACAGCAGGACGGTAACGCTCTTCGCTCTACCGTTCCTCCGCTCATTTTATGAGCCCGCTTGTACGAATATCGAACCGGATTTAGGGGGAGTTGAATTTATTGTAGTGATTTTCGGAGGCAAATGCTTCCTGAATAGCGGGTCGAAGGATGTCCTTCTACCATTGGGGTAGCATATTATCGTTCCCTGAATTAATGTACTTGAAGCAGTTGCCTATTTTCATCATTTTTTCAAACCATCTGAAAGTGTAAGTGATACCTTACTAAGCAAGTAAGGGTTGCATTGCCACGATAATTTAACTTTATCTCATAGAATTCGGGTAACAGGCCGGCTGAGGTTTTAGATACAGAAGGAACCACTAAAATGAGAAAAAAGTACGCTTAGATGGTGGCGGAAATCATTGTTGCCAACTTGTTGACCTATTTTATGTTTTTACCTGCAGCACAAAGTGCGGCAGATTCCCATATGAATAGCGGGCCATTTTTCGGAACTGTATTCTATTTAGTTTCAGTAATACTATCGTTGTTTGGCTTAAATGCCTTGGTTCGTCAACGCGACTATAAAAGTTTCATCTTGCTCTTATTTTTTGCTGCAACCCTGACGTTTTGGGGCTATAGGATTCACTCGTTAATTTGTTTGGGTTGCTTTAATTGTGGTTGAGTTATTTAGTTATCGGTGCAATTCATTTTCTCTAAACTATTCAATGTTTCATACACGGGTGTGTTGAAGGCTGCCAATTCTGGCAGCCTGTTGCTAAAAATTCCTAATTGTTGTCGCACCCAAATCATGCTCTTACAATATACCCAATCTGTATTTCCCGTAGCTGTTTAACTCAACTTATCTTCATTTTCTTTTAGCTTTTGCACGTGGTTCACAGCGTCCAGTATCATATCGCTGGTTATGAAAATAAGGCTTCCTTTTGGTGCATTTTTGAATGCAAATTCAATGGCCTCGTTTTCTCGCTCTATTATCGTCGTTTTTTTGTTTGGGTCTATGTTTTGAATACCCTGGAGTACAAGGTCTATGATTTCTTGTCCCGGTCGGCCCCTGAGTGATATATCCTGGCGGATGATCAACTCATCAAATATTATTGCCGCTTCTTCCGCAATGTTGATAATGTCCTGGTCGCGCCTGTCGCCGGTACCCGCAATGATGGCTATTTTTTTTGTAGCATCGAAACTGGTCACTAACTTCCTGATGGCTTTAAAGCCGTGCGGATTGTGAGCAAAATCGACAATAACCGAAAAATTGCGGAATTGAAAAAAGTTCATACGGCCCGGTGTAAGCGCGACTGACGGCTCAAAATGTTGCAGCGCAGTTTTGATATCCGCCATATTTACACCAACAAGGTACGTAGCCAGCACTGCAGCCATCGAGTTAGCTACGTTGAAGTCGGCCATACCGTTAAAAGTAATCGGGATATCGGTGAGCCTGGCTACCAGTATTTTGCCTGAACCATTTAATATTACCAGGCAACCATTTTCCGGCACTATTGCAATGCCACCTTGCGTACAATGTTCAGCAATCCTTTGGTTGTCCGGGTCTAGCGAAAAATAAGCAAGTTTGCAACTTAGCCTTTTGTGTATTGCGTACACCAGGTCATCGTCAGCATTAAGTATTGCATAGCCATCGGGCTTCACCGCCAGGGCAACAGTAGCTTTTACTTCGGCTAATTGCTCTATGGTATTTACACCTTTAAGGTCAAGGTGGTCCTCCGCAACATTAGTGATAATGGCCACATCGCATTTGTCAAAAGCCAGGCCTGAACGCAATATGCCACCGCGCGCGCATTCCAGGACCGCAAAGTCGATTTCCTTGCTATTTAATACAAAGGTTGCAGATAACGGGCCACTGCAATCGCCTTTTTCAGTCAGCTCGCCCTTAATATAGATGCCATCGCTGCATGTAAAGCCCACTTTGAACCCAGCCTGGTTCAAAATAAATGCAGTAAGCCTTGTAGTTGTTGTTTTACCATTTGTGCCAGTTATAGCTATAATAGGGATGTGCGGAGTTGTATTCATGCGGTTATTATTTGTTTCATTTTTGTTTGTAAGTGCGCTTGACAGTTCACTTTGCGGGTTTCGCCCTCAGCTGTCTAAGATTATTACATACAATCTACACAGAAAAAGTGAGTACAGGCCTTCCCTAACAAAGATTTGGGTTTTAATTTTGAATTCGATGGGAAGGTAGATGCCGGGTTTACCGACGCGCGAGCAAAAAAGCGAAGAAACTGCTTTTTGGCTGTGTTTCTCCGCTCTAAAAGAGTGAACCCTTTGGGACTCGAAACATTTTTTGGAAGGTTTGAAATTGTAGTTGTAGTTTTCGGAAGGAAATGCCCGCTTAGCGGACGGACAGGCTTCGTGAATTTGCGGACGAAGGTAAAGCTTGGATCAGTGGAGGGAATGAGCACGCTATTTGTTTGCAATAAGCATCTCTATATAAACCCTCGACTTCTTTTTCTTTATTTCCAGGTCTCTCTTTTTTGCCTCTGGCAAAGATTCAAATTGTTCAATGCATATTAGTTCCCATGGGACTCAGGTTGATGTGTATTTTGAATGACTATGTTGTGTTCATACGACCTCCTTTCGAGGCTTGAGCAGGCGCCCACACGTTACTTATTTACCCTGGCCGAATAAATGATAGACAGCGCCATAAAATAAAAAAACCTCCCAAAAATAGGAGGTTTTTTATAAACGTGATCCCGTTGGGACTCGAACCCAAGACCCATACATTAAAAGTGTATTGCTCTACCAACTGAGCTACGAGATCATGGTTGTTTTGTAATAGCCGAAATGGTTCGATATTCCGGTTTCTTATCCCCATCCGTTCCTGAATGGGAGCGCAAAGATAGGGAGTTAATTTTTACAACAAAATAAAATTTGAAAAAAAAATAAAAAAAGGTTGAAATGCTTTACTGGTAAGGGTTTCAAGGTATTTTACAAAAGTTTAATTTTAGAAATTGAAGAGCACTTTCAGGTTTAATAGCCTTGAAGTGAGTCTGTTGGGTACTGCAAATTGCTTGTTTGTGCTGTTGTCTTGTATCCATGTGTAGGATAAGGTATTCTGGATGCTTAACAGGTTAAATACTTCCAGGCTGGCCCATATGCTATGAATCATATTGAAGTAGCTGTGTGCAGGGTGGTCTCTGCGTTCTGCATCGAGCAGTAGGGCGGAAAAGCCTATGTCTACGCGCTTGTAGTCGGGAAGGCGTATGGTGTTCTGGAACAGGTGGCTGTTGGGTGCGCCAACCGGCAAACCGGTAGCGTACATCATATTGATATGGGCCTTGAAATTCTTGTTGTGCCTGAGGTAATCTTCGAAATACATACCCAGCATAAAACGTTGGTCGCTGGGCAGCGGGAAGTAATTGGCATATCCTGCCAAAGCCTGGTTACCTGTATTGCTGCTATCGGTGATCTTTTGTTCACCCTTCAGGATGCCGATGCTGATCCATGAGGTGGCATCCTTAACGAGGTCACCATACAAGCGGACTTCGCCACCGTATATATGGCCAATCGCGTCGTTCTTGCCTGTGTACCTGATGCGTACATTGTCATAAAAATAGGGGTCCATATCCCACAGGTTTTTATAGTAGGCTTCAGCTGTTACCCTGAAATCGCGGTTGTACATCTTAAAGTTGTAATCGGTACCTGCAACCAATTGGAATGATTTCTGTGCTTTCAGCTGCATGTTTACGCCGCCGCTGAGGTCGCGCATTTCCCGGTAAAACGGTGGTTGCTGGTATAGCCCGGTAGAGAATTTATAGACGATATCACGCTTGCCATCCGGCTTGTAAGAAAGTTGCAACCTGGGGCTAACGAGCACTTCATTGTTTAGTGAACTGTAATTTACACGTACGCCGACTGTAGCAGCCAGTTTGTTGGTAGAATCGAACCGGATATTATCTTGTATAAAGCCGCTAAAGCGTGTGTAGTTAAAATCGGCCGAGGAGTTGTAGAAATAGTACAGGTTGAGGTTGTACGGGTCGTAAGGCTGGTTAAATGCCGATGAATCCCTTCTTTCCCATTCATGGAGATTGTCGCTGATATTGGTTACAGTTGCATTACCTCCAAATTGAATGAAGTTTTTCTTTGCATCGTAATATCCGCGGAAACCAACATCGCCTACATTTACGGTAAGATAGTTGCGTGCGAAGTCTTGTATGTAGCCCGTGCCCAGGTATGTTTTTATCTGCCCGAAATCTTTCTTGCTCTGGTCGGTCTGTAGCTCACCAAATAGGTACTCACCGCCAATATCGTAGGTTTCATATTCGTTGGTCTGGAAGCCGGAGGCCAGGAATTTTATCCTGAGTTTTGATGAGTCGCGATGATAGGAGGTCGATATTCCTGCAAAGCGGGAATCGAACTGGTCGAACTCGCCTCCATCATAAAACACATCAAGCTGATAAGCCTGGTTGAGTACACCAAAGCTGGCTACCCTTGTTTCGGGGAAGAAAGTAAACCTGTTACGGGCGTAGTTACCTATTACTTCCATTTCCCAGTTCTTGCTCAGTCTGTAATTAAAAAGTGCCTGAATATCGGAAAAAGAAGGGTTGTAGATACCTTTTGTGGGCTGAGATTGCAGTATATACTGGTTGCTTTTCTGCCGTGCCCCAATGAGGTAGGTGAGTTTTTTGTTTTTGGAAATGCCCTCAAGATGCAGGTTAGCACCGAGCAAACTGGTCATGACAGACCCTGAAAAATGGGTGGGCCGTTTGTAGGACACATCGAGCACACTACTCATTTTATCCCCGTACTTGGCCTGGAAACCACCAACGGAAAAGTTCACGTTTGCTACAAGGTCGGTGTTCACGAAACTCAAACCTTCCTGCTGGCCCTGCCTTACCAGGAAGGGCCTGTAAATTTCGAAGTCGTTTACATAAACCAGATTCTCATCGTAGCTTCCTCCACGTACACTGTATTGAGAACTGAGTTCATTATGGCTGCCGACAAGCAGTTTCAGGGCTTCTTCTATGCCGCCTGAGACACCGGGAATGAAATTGATCTTTTCTAAGATTATGGGTACGTCACCCGCAGTTCTCCTGCTCTGTTTATCCTTAATAATGACTTCTTTCTGAACATTTTCCTTCAGGCGGACGTTAATGCTTTTTACATCGCCTTTTTTCAGCTGAACAGTTCTGCGGCCAACGGCAAAGCCCTGCTTATAATATACCAGCATCACGTCTTTGCCGAAGGGCACCTCCAGCATGTAATAACCTTTTGGGTTTGTATATACACCCATGCCAGTTTCGGCATCAGCTACCAACACCTGGTCGAGTATCTTGCCGGAATCGCTTTTTACGATGCCGTCAACAACAGCCTGCTGCGCCGCTGCACTTACGCCGAATAATAAAAACAAGGTCAATAAAAGGAACCGGTGTTGCTGCATACGCTCTATTAACGAACTATAACTTAGATTATTACACAACCTGTTTTAGCCGTTGAATGGTGTGGACAGGGTCAGGCGATGAAAATACGGTATTTCCTGCAACAAGCACATTTGCACCGTTTTTAATCAATGCATGGGCATTTTCCATGGTAACGCCGCCGTCAATTTCTATCTGGGTATGGGCGCCATGTTCATCGATCATGTGGGCCAGCTGCCTTACTTTTTGCATGGTTTGCTCAATGAATTTCTGCCCGCCAAAACCCGGGTTAACGCTCATTATGCAAACCAGATCTATATCATTGATAATATCTGAGAGCAAGCTAACCGGTGTGTGCGGGTTAAGTGCAACACCTGCCTTCATGCCGTGTGATTTTATCAGCTGGAGGTTACGGTGCAGATGCGTACTTGCTTCATAATGAACAGTGAGCATGTCGGCTCCTGCATTTGCGAAATCAGCAATGTATTTTTCGGGTTCCACGATCATCAGGTGAACATCGAAGGGCTTGCGCGCTCTTTTTTTCATCGCTGCTATCACCGGCATACCAAAAGTTATGTTTGGCACAAACCTGCCATCCATCACATCTATATGAAACCAGTCGGCTTCACTGTCATTGATCATGTCGATGTCCTTTTCCAGATTGAGGAAATTGGCGGAAAGGATGGAAGGTGCTATCAAATGCATTTTTTCTCGTTTTTATGTTGCGGCAAAAGTAAAGTGTAAAAACGAGAATTTGGAAGGATGGCGGCTATTCTCCTCCTGTCCCTTGTTAAAATGAGGTTATATAGCTGTTTCGGTTTATTTTACTACGCCCTTGGCTACCGCATCACCTTTCGCCAGCGCGGTAGCGGATTCGTATAGCCGCAGTACATCGGTATTTTGGGGCATTAACTGGCGCGCCTGGGTCAGGGCCTTTATAGCCTCGCTGTAATTTCCATTCTGGTAACAGGCGAGGCCCAGTTTGTACCACATTTCGCCTGACTTTGGAGCGGCGATCACACCCTTATTAAAGGCGAAGGTGGCTGAATCTTTTTTGTTTTCTCCAAGACATTTACTGCCAAATTCGTTAAAGTACCTGCCCGCAATATCGAGGTAGCGGTCGAGATTGGCGGTTTGTGGCGCGTACTTTCGCACTGTGTCCCAGTCGCTAACAGCAAGTGCCTGGCGGCCCAGATTAAATTCACAGAGGCCCCGGTTCAGGTAAGCGAAGTAGTGTTTTGGGTTTATGGCAATGGTGCGAGTGTAAAAGCCGATCGCTTTATTCAACCAGTCGGCAGGTTTATTGTCTTTGTCTTCGTGCAAGGCGAGTATCATGCAGGCTGCTCCCGCATTGGTATTGACCAGTGCGCTGTTGGGGGCCACCTGTACATCTTTTAAGAACAGGGTGGTATTGTTCTTCCAATAGGGATTGCGGGCTATGGTGGTGTATCCGCATAGAAGGACCAAGACGGCCATTATTGCGCCGGATATTGCCTTTATACTGGGAGCCCCTTTTTCGTATAGCTTATACAATAACCAACCCATCAGGATGGCAAAACCAACGGAAGAATGGAAAATAAGCCTTTCGCCCATGGGGGCACCAACGTTGAAAAATATGTTGCCAATGAGGGCCAGATTCAGCAGGTAGAATGCCAGTGCGAAACCAAGAAAGTGTCTCTTGAGGATGAACCAGCCTGCGGCAATGATCATGCCTACATGAACAATCAATGACAACCACACAACAGGGTTTGCCAATGTGGTGTAGGGTATCTGGTTAAAAGAGTAATCTGATATCAGTGGGTAGGGTACGATCAATAATTTTATATAATTCAGCAGCACCATGATAATTGTAGCTACTTTCTGTGTTGCTGAGGCATACAGGTAAGGTTCGTTCATAATTGTCCTTTCTGAGCCTTCCATTGCCTCGCTTCCAGATAACAATCGGAGAATCATGTACACTGCAAACGGGGCAAGGTAGGGGAGTAGGCCTTTCAGGCTTTTTACAGGTGTGTCTTTTCCAAACATATAAAAGGACAGTGGAAGCAGCACAAGCAGTGTGGCCGCATATTCTTTTGAGAGCAGTGCCAGCAGGAAGAAAACACAACCCCAAACCAGGTCCGCTGTGCGATTTGACGCCCTATATTTAAAAGCCTTTATAAAAGTGAGTGAGATGAATAGCAGGGAAAGTATTTCGTCACGGCTTTTTACATTCGCGACTACTTCGGTGTGCAATGGATGAATGGTGAACAGAACTACGGCCATAAAAGCCAGCAGGGGATCATTTGGGAAAATAACCTGCCTCAGGAAACGCAACAGGACGATGACCAACAGCGTATACAGAAGTACATTTATAAAATGCCTTACGTGCATATCCTTTTGAAGGGTGAGCTCCAGTTCGGGTGTGCGGTCGGCGGCGACATTTACATTTTCTGTCGGGTCTACGGTCACGCCTAGTATTTGCTGCTCAATTGCGAACGTAATAATTGACAACGGCCTGTAACGACCACCAGCTAGTGCATTGCCACCATTTCGGCGTTCCATATAACTGTGGTATGCGTCATGCGTTAATATGTCCCCAATGCCGGCCACACCTCTTTGTACATATGCATTGTCCACAATAACCAGCATATCATCCAGTGCATAGGTATTACTGATAGTGTTGGCATAAAAAACAAATGACAAGATAGCAAGTATGATTGCCTGAGTTCGAAAGTCGAACAGGGAATATTGGTGTTTTGCACGCTGGGGTGCAGGCTGGTTGCCAACTTCAACCCTTGCTGCATTATCCTGCTTGTTTTCCTTTTTTGTGTTTTTGGCCATGGTACTACTGTAGGGTTTAAAAATAGCCATAAACGGTTATTACAGAAAATATCAGGTAAAATAAATGGAGCAATAAACATGGGGCCAACTTAATGACGTTGCGCAAATGGGCATATTGTCGCCCCCCTGAAATCACAAGAGAAGGGGGATAATTGTTTTCATTCATAGTTTGTTTCAAGCGCAAACTTTTATATCAATCCCGTTGCAGCTTGCTAATTTATAAACAACACCCCTGCTTGTTCAAGAAGCAGGGGTGTTGTTATTGGCTTTTATCAGCAAGTGATGTCTACATGATAACTATCTTCTTTCTATAAATAACCCCGTTCAGCTCTACTTGCACGAAGTACATACCAGAGGCCAGGTTACTGGCGTCAACCGGAACTTTTAATTCGTGTTGGTTTTTAGCAATGAGCTGATGAACGATCTTGCCCTCAACATTGGTGATGCTTATGGTTACTTCGCCCTGATGCTCAGGAAATTCTATGATGAATGAGCCATTGCCCGGATTAGGATAGACGGAAATGTCCAGGGTAGCTATGCCTGAAATGATCTTGATTTCATCAGGACAATTGCCGGCCGGGCGAACATAAATACTGTGTGTAGCAGAATTCGCCCCACAGGTATTGGATACCGTGTAGGAAATAATAACAGTTCCGGATGTTACCGCGCTTACCAGCCCACTGGTTGATATCGAAGCGATACCTGCATTGCTGCTGCTCCAGGTACCTCCGGTTGTAGCATTGGTCATGCTAACTGTGTCGCCAA
>CANCOG010000097.1 GCA_947379685.1 Flavipsychrobacter stenotrophus
ATAGCTATCCGGATATTGAGCACCATAATCGTGTTCCTTTTGGAATATTGAACGGCTGAATGAAATTAATATTATGTTGTCGTTTAAAAAACAAAAAAGAGTGAGCTGTATATAGGGCAATGCCATTTTGATTTTTGCAATTGCCCAGACAATCGTTCAACTGCACCGGAGTTGGTGTTTTGTGTTTGCATACCCCCGGTTACACCGGCGGCTATTTTTGTTGAAGCCTTTCAGGCTTCTTTAAGTTGTCGATGACATTGGTATATAGGGTGTACTTTCGTTTATATGGAAGAGTCGTTATCGGTTAGTGTGACCTGGCGGGGCAAGGAGTATAGTTTTGAGGCAAGGGTGCAAATTACAGGATACACGCATCAATTTATGGTAACGATAAATGGCGTTGAAGTTGTTTTTGAACCGGATGAGGAACGGAACTACCGGGCGATCATCAATACTGCTGACCAGGCAAAGCTGAAGGACGCTGATATTGAAATGATAGGGTTGGTTGCTGAAAAACTGCAGGCGGTGAGGGATGGTATTATTAATTAGCTGATTAGCAAATTAGCTGATTGTGGTAGCTGAATTTGTTTCGATGTTTGAATTAGGATGGATAGGATTTCAGGAATTTATGCCTGCATTATCGAAAAACTTACGTACAACATTTCAGTTGCGCCGTCTTTTAAGCCGGGGGTGAAGACTAACTCCAACCGGCTTTAGCCACACCAGCTGCATAATTTGGCTGAAGCCGTGCATGGCGTGCGTTTAACCCCGCCTACAGGCCAATGTCATTTAGTTAAGGATTTTGTTGTTCGCCTGAAGATTGTTCAACTCCTTCGGAGTAGGTGTTTTTCGTTGTTTACCACCGGTTTCACCGGCGGCTATTGTTGTTGAAGCCCTACGGGCTTCCTTAACTAAATGACATTGGCCTAAAGACCGGGGCTACTGTAAAGCTGAGCAGCAATAATTTCCCAGCTGAAAAGCAATGAACAACGGTCGAATGTATTGCCAGAATGTGCTTTTCGGCAACTGATCTACCTTGCTAACCGGGAATTTATGAATAATGCAAGTAAGATAAAACATCTCTTTTGCCGTACTTTGCAGTATGGCATTCAGGAAAATAACTATTGATGATGTCGCCTGGTTTTCGTCGATACTGGGTACAAACTTTGTGCATACTGACCAGGAGCATATAGAACGCTGCTCGGGTGACCAGACCGAAGATCTGCGTTACCCGCCGGAGGTAGTGTTACAACCGGGCACTACCGCAGAGGTGAGCAGCATCATGGCTTATTGTAACGAACATTATATACCTGTAACACCGCGTGGAGCGGGGACCGGGCTGAGTGGCGGCGCATTGCCGGTACATGGTGGGGTGGCGCTCGATATGAAGCGTTTTAACCGGATCCTGCATGTAGATAAAAGAAATTTCCAGGTTACGACTGAACCGGGGGTGATCACCCAGGAATTGCAGGAACACCTGAAGGCTGAGGGGCTGTTTTATCCCCCCGACCCTGCCAGCAAGGGTTCTTGTTTTATTGGCGGCAATGTCTCAGAAAACTCCGGTGGCCCGAGGGCTGTGAAATATGGCGTGGTGAAAGATTACGTGCTTAACCTGGAAATAGTGTTACCCGATGGGACCATCATCTGGACCGGGGCAAATGTGCTCAAAAACGCTACAGGCTACAATCTCACTCAGTTGCTGGTAGGCAGTGAGGGTACGCTGGGCATTATTACGAAAATAGTACTCAGGCTTATACCTGCGGTAAAGCATGATCTAACTATATTAGTTCCGTTCCGCTCTGCGGTTGAGGCTTGTGCGGCGGTTAATGCTATTTTCCTGGCTGGTTATACACCATCCGCACTCGAGTTTATGGAGCGCGACGCGCTGGAGTGGTCCATGAAGTATGTAAAGAGCACTGGGGTGGACTTGCCGGCTGATATTGCAGCTCACTTGCTGATAGAAGTTGATGGCAACCACATGGACGAATTGTTCCGCGATGCAGAGGCTATATCTGAAATCGTTGCCGGGTTTGACATAGGGGAAATATTGCTGGCAGATAGCAGCGAGCAAAAGAATATGCTCTGGACCCTGCGCAGGAAGGTGGGGGAGGCCGTGAAAAGCAATTCTATATACAAGGAAGAAGATACTGTTGTTCCCCGGGCTGAACTCCCTGAGTTATTGCAGATCATAAAACGACTGGGGGCAGAATACGGTTTTCAGTCTGTTTGCTATGGCCATGCAGGCGATGGCAACCTGCATGTCAATATAGTAAAAGGCAACATGAGCGACGAGGACTGGAATGTGAAACTTACCGAAGGGATAAGAAAACTGTTTACAGAAGTAATCAGGCTGGGTGGCACCATTTCGGGAGAACATGGCATAGGGCTGGTGCAGAAGGAATATATGGATATCGCATTTAATGCCACTCAGCTGGCGATAATGAAGCAGATAAAAAATGTATTTGACCCCAGGGGCATCCTGAACCCAGGAAAATTATTTGTATAAAACGTATTTTTGACATAAAATTCGAACCATGCAACTTGCGGATCTTGACTTGAATAAAGTATATACTTACGCCGACTACTTCAAATGGAAGTTTGACGAAAGGGTAGAACTCATAAAAGGGAAGATTTTTGAGATGAGTCCTGCGCCCAGCAGGAAATATCAGAAGATCGCAGGTTTAATTTACGCCCGCTTGTTTCACTTTCTTGAAAATAAATCGTGCGAAGTATATAGCGCGCCATTCGATGTTCGATTGCCTGTGAAGTCCAAAGAAGATAAGGAAATCATCACTGTGTTGCAACCCGATGTATGTGTTATCTGTGACCCGAAAAAACTGGACGACAAGGGCTGTCTGGGTGCACCTGATATAGTTGTAGAGGTACTTAGCCGTGGAAACAATTCGAAGGACCTCAAAAACAAATATGAAGTTTATGAGCAATCGGGCGTGCAAGAATACTGGGTTGTGAGCCCGCAGAACCAGTATGTGCTTGTTCATATTCTGAAGGAAGGAAAATTTGAACTCAGTCCGCTTAAGGTAGCCGGAGACGTTGTGACATCTTCCATTTTACCAGGTTTTTCGCTCGATATAAGGGAGTTGTTCTATGACAGTATTCCCAGTGAAGAGTAACCTTTTGGCGGCAGGCACCAAAACTGTTAAAAATGGTTTTACCGATCTAAAAAATACAGGCGGTATACTATTTTTGGTAACTTCGTAGATATAAAATTACCATAATGAAACGTATTGTTTGTTTGTTGCTGCTTTGCGCAGGCGTTTTCAGTGTTTCAGCCCAGGACGTTTATAACAGCTCAGGCCAAAAAGGCGGATATAAGAAGAAGCAAAAGAAAGAAGGCTATGACCCGGATAAGCTGGTATTAGGTGGTGGCCTCAACCTTGGTTATTCCGGTGACTACGCCAATGTGGGCATTTCGCCAAAGGTGGGATACAAGCTCAATGACTACATTACTGTTGGTGTTGGTTTGGGTTACCAGTACTACAGGTCTCCGTTCGATGTGACTGGTAATTTTCCTGGTAAGTACATTAATGACAATATCATTTTCCCGGGTATCTGGGTGAAATCAAAAATCTGGGGGCCGTTTTTTGCCGCTGCCGACCTTGAGTTCGATATCATTAGTGAAAAAAGCTTTGATGTGCGGTATGATGTTAACGCGAATCCTTACCTGGTGAATTATAAGGTCACCGTAACGGCGCCATGTGCACTCGTTGGTCTTGGATATAAGTACCAGCTCGGGGGTCGTGTATCAGCGACTGCTGAAGTAATGTATGACGTAATTCAGGCCGACTATAGTCCCTACCGCCAGCAATTGGTGTACAGGGCGGGTATTTTTGTGGGGTTGTAAAAAAAAATTTCTTTCTATAAAAAATGCTCGACAAATGAAACATTATCAGTTTACGGCACAGATTGAGCGGGACAGGGAAACAGGTATGTATGCGGCATTTGTACCCTCCCTGCCAGGCGCACATACGCAGGCGAAAAGTCTTGATTTGTTGCACGATAATTTAAAGGAGGTGATAGAACTTGTCCTTGATGAATTGACAAGTGATGAACTAGCTGAGGTTCATGCCTAAAAAACGACGGTCCACATGCCTAAAACAATTGTAACTGCTTTATTATTCCTGGCATCGATTACTGCATCTTTCGGCCAGAAATATGTGTTTTATCTTCATGGTGCAATTGTTGAAGGTAACTGTGATCACCCGGTGAGTGCTGCCTTTGGTGAATACAAGTATCACGATATTGTTGCGGCATTGCGCAATGAGCACTTCAATGTAGAATCGGAGTGCAGACCTGCTGGGACGGACGTAAAGGAATACGGCCATAAAGTAGCCGGGCAGGTGGAAGCGCTTCTGAAAAAAGGAGTGAAACCTGCTGATATCACAGTCATTGGGGCCTCAAAAGGGGCTATGATTGCCATGTATGTTTCTACCTTCCTGAAAAACGCAAAGGTGAATTTTGTATTCCTGAGCAATTGCAACGGTGATAACCTGGGCAGTTGCCCGGATATCAGGTTCTATGGCAATGTACTTTCGATCTATGAATCGAGTGATAATGTTGCAGGGTCGTGTATAGACTATAAAACGAAGTCGACACCTGCAATGCTTGCTCATTACAAGGAAATAAAATTGAATACAGGTCTGAAGCACGGTTATATTTACCGGCCGATAGCAGAATGGTTCAAACCCGTAGTAAAGTGGGCCAATGGGAGTTATGAGTAGCGGTTTTGCTGAAACACAACTTTATATTGTCAATGCCATTGGGCACAAGGGTTTCGCGCAAAGACGCGGTTCCCAGTTTACTATAGTTCCCGGCTAAATTCAAAGTAAAGCCGCAAAGAAGGTAAATTTAAATGAATGGCTTTGAGGTCAGAGAATAATTGTTTCTCCAAGACTGGTTGCCTTCACTTTGTCCTATGTAAACCTGTTTTCATTACTTTTGGTACATGAGTCCCCTTATATTGCTGTCCATTATATTGGTTTACTTCTCGGTATTACTGGGCATTGCCTTTTACACATCGCGCCATTCGACCAATGAATCATTTTTTATTGGTAACCGCAGCAGCAAGTGGTGGCTGGTTGCGTTCGGGATGATCGGTACTTCGCTTTCGGGTATGACCTTTATCTCGGTTCCGGGGACGGTGGGCAAGGCTGGGTTCGATTACTTTCAGGTGGTGATCGGTTATTTCCTGGGTTATTTTGCTGTGGCGTTTATTTTGCTTCCGCTCTACTATAAATTGAAACTCACCTCCATCTATACTTATCTGGAGGGCCGGTTGGGTGATACTTCTTATAAAACCGGTGCTTTATTTTTTATCCTGTCACGCACGCTGGGGGCTACGCTCCGGTTGTACCTGGTTATAAAAGTGCTGGAGAAATTTGTGCTGGAAGACATGGGTATCTCTTTTGAGGTTACTTCTATAGTTATACTTGCGCTTATCCTTCTCTATACCTTCCGGGGGGGAGTAAAAACTATAGTCTGGACGGATACGTTGCAAACTACCTTCATGCTGCTGGCATTGGTAATATGTGTTGGGTATATATTGCACGCTCTTAACCTTTCTACCGGTGCAGCATGGGATGCCATGCAGTTAAAGGGTTATACCAAGCTTGTGCAGCCCGACCCGCTGAAAGGTAATTTCTTCCTGAAGCAGTTGCTGGGTGGTGCGTTCATCACCATTGCCATGACGGGCCTTGACCAGGAAATGATGCAAAAGAACATTAGTGTTACCAACCTGAAGGATGCACAAAAGAACATGCTCACACTCAGTTTCCTGCAAATGTGTGTGGTGTTTATTTTCCTGCTGCTTGGTGGGCTTTTGTATCTCTATGGCATGAGCAAGGGTGGAAGTTTCCAGCACATAATGGTGAACGGAAAGGATACGCTGCAATTTATACTGGATGGGAAGAACATTATTGGCGATGATATTTTCCCGGTGCTTGCGTTCCGCTACATGCCGCCGGTGATCAGCATTATCTTTATCATCGGCCTTATATCTGCACTGTTCCCGAGTGCCGATGGTGCGCTAACAGCGCTCACATCTTCATACTGCATAGATATTTTAGGTATCAGGCGCAGGCAGGGCATGACCGAACAACAACAAAAACGTACCCGTCAGATCGTGCATTATACGTTTGCGGTGGTTTTCCTGATTTGTGTATTTCTGTTCAGGATGGTTGATAATGGCTCGCTCATACAATTGCTGCTGGCTGTTGCCGGATATACATACGGACCGCTGCTGGCACTTTTTGTGTTTGGTATTTTTACAAAACGGAATTTAAGGAATGAACTGGTTCCGGTTATCTGTATTGCAGCCCCGGTACTATGCTACATACTCAAGCAGCATGATGCTGAATGGCTCGGCGGTTACGTAATTGGTAATGAATTGCTTATTATCAATGCGGCTGTAACATTTCTATTTTTACTGATTACTAGTAAGGGAAGAAGGTTGGTTAATATTTAGCCAGAGCAGTATTGCCTACCTAATTCCTTGGTAAATGTCGTTTTTTTCATAAATTAGCTAAGTGAAAAAAGACTTGGTAAATTTTCTGGACTTCGAGGTGGATAAGTTGACCCGCTCGATAGAGAATGCTGTCACTGGTGATAGTTTTCAAACGGAAGTGACATATTTGACCAAGACCGACTTAAAGCATACTTTAAAAAAGAGTGGTTGGTTGTTTGACCCGAAAAAAGAAGTCAAACATGACGATAGAGAAGTGTATAAGCTAACCATCCAAAATAATCAGGATATTATCCAGGGTTTGATGAGTCTGAAGATAGAGGATGATCACATTTATCTACATTTGATTGAAAGTGCTCCATTTAACAAAGGTAAAGGGAAGATATATTTAGGTGTACCGGGTAATTTGGTAGCATTTGCCTGTCGCTTGTCGTTTCAAAAAGGATATAATGGATTCATATCCTTCCACTCAAAAACAAAACTGATTGAGCATTATGAGAAAACGCTTGGAGCCTATCATTTTGGTGGCCATCTGATGATTATCGAAACTAATGCAGCAAGATTGCTGGTGGAAAAATATTTTAAAATTTGACTTATGGGATTGATTAAAGAACCACTAGATGTTGATTTTTTTGTAGAACCAAAATTGCTTTCTGACAAAGAAAGGAAAATGATCAGCGAGTTTATTAAGGTAAGTAACAAACAAAATCTTAAGAAAGCAGAACGCAAAAAGGACAATTTATCCCATAATAAAATAAACACAGGGACTGGCAGGAATGTATTGATTGCCTAAACTTGAAATATTCAACCTGGAAATTTATCATTTAAACGCCTTCAATGCGGCTGTAACATTTTTCCTCCTATTTTTAACCTCAAGAAAACCCGGCATTAAAAGCGCGTTCTAAAAAATGAAAAAACAACTCGTTGATCTGAAGTCAAGAGACTGGACCGAAACCCGTGCACATTCCAGTTGGCAGATATTTAAAATAATGGCTGAATTTGTGCAGGGCTTTGAAACCATGGCCAAGGTAGGTCCTTGTGTTTGTGTGTTTGGTTCGGCCCGTACGAAACCCGGCAATAAATACTACGAACTGGCGGCTGAAGTAGCCCGCAGGCTGGCCGAAGAGGGCTTTGGTATTATTTCTGGCGGCGGCCCTGGCATTATGGAGGCAGCCAACAAGGGGGCGCGGGAAGCTGGCGGTAAGAGCGTCGGTTTAAATATCGAACTTCCATTTGAACAAACCAGCAATGCCTATATAGACAGCAGCCACAATGTGAACTTCGATTACTTCTTTGTACGTAAGGTGATGTTTACAAAATACTCGCAGGCCTTTATTATGATGCCCGGGGGTTGGGGCACTATGGATGAGTTTTTTGAAGTTGCTACGTTGATTCAAACCCGCAAGTTTAC
This sequence comes from Flavipsychrobacter stenotrophus, assembly GCA_947379685.1. Classification (GTDB taxonomy): domain Bacteria; phylum Bacteroidota; class Bacteroidia; order Chitinophagales; family Chitinophagaceae; genus Flavipsychrobacter; species Flavipsychrobacter stenotropha_B. Next base: position 7,887 of record CANCOG010000097.1, read on the forward strand.
ACAGACCCCGATGATATGCATGGGTTCGGCATACTGGAAAGGACTATTTGCCTGGATGCGGGAGGTAATGCAGGAGGAAGAGCACAACATAAGTCCCGGCGACCTGGATATGATCAAGATCTTCGATACAGCCGATGAGGTGGTAGATTATATCAGCCATTTTTATACGCACAATAAGCTGCAGCCGAATTTTTAAATAAGCTGTTATAGATTTACCTGGACATGTTTGACAATTAATCTAAACTGTCAAACATGTCCTTTAGGTCCAGTGAAAAGCCTTCCAGAACTGAAGAATGCACTATATCACCCGCAACCATTATTCTTGATGGCTGGTATTTGCAACCAATTAAGGTATACACCGAAAAAGTTTTATCCTGAGGCGAAACAATCCAATACTCCCGAACGCCCGCTTCTTCATAGATTTCGTATTTGTTCTTCAGTTCTACGACATTGTTAATTGGGGAAAGAATCTCCACAACTATATCCGGAGCGCCCAGGCATCCCTTGAAATCTAGAATGGATTTGTTGCATATAACGCAAATATCTGGCTGTACTACTGTAATAATATCCTTGTCATCTTTCGATTTACGAGGTATACGAACATCAAACGGAGCGGCATAAATGTCGCACTTGCCCCCTTTTAAAAAATCGCCAATTGAAATATGCAGGTACGATGATATTTTCTGATGAATGCGGTTTGGCGCACTCATTTTAAAGATCTTACCTTTAATAAGCTCTACACGCTCCTCAAATTGCCATTTAAGATAATCGGCATAAGTGTATACTTTACTGATGTCAAGTTCGGCGAAGGTCATATGTCGCTTTTTTTGCAAAAATAGGGACGATTAATGAAATAGCAGTCACAGCTAAAATACCAGCACCTCTGTGCCTTTTGCCGTCTCCATTACCCCCCAAAAAAAATCCGCGATACTATGTTCCGACCCCCGAGCTGCTCTGCACTTGCCTGCCGGACGGGCGGGGTTAAACTTTTTAGCACCCCCCTAAAACACCTTTTTTATTTTTTCCCGTACAATAAGAATATCCTGTTAATTTTGCACCATTCACGAACATCATACGCAAGACAATGAAAAACACTCCTTTTACTGAAAGGCACATAGCGATGGGCGCTAAAATGGCGGAATTCGCGGGCTACAACATGCCTATTTCCTATACTGGTATCAATGAAGAGCACCATGCAGTGCGCAACAATGCCGGTATTTTTGATGTAAGCCACATGGGTGAATTCATCCTGAAAGGGCCTGATGCGCTTGACCTGATACAGCGTGTTACTACCAACGATGCGTCAAAACTCACCGATGGTAAGGCGCAGTACTCCTGTCTGCCTAACGATAACGCTGGTATAGTTGATGACTTGTTGGTGTATTGTGTGGAGCAGAACAAATCGTACATGCTCGTTGTAAATGCGTCAAATATCGATAAAGACTGGGCGTGGATCAGCAAACACAACACAAAGGGTGTTGAAATGCATAATATCTCCGACAAGACTGCGCTTTTGGCGGTTCAGGGGCCTAAGGCTACTGAATACATGCAGCAGCTTACTGATATGGACCTTGTAAATCTGAAATATTATACTTTTGCCAAAGGTACTTTCGCTGGCGTTGAAAACGTGATAGTTAGTGCTACAGGTTATACCGGGGCGGGTGGAGTAGAGATCTACTTTGAAGACAAGGACGATAATGCCGATAAGGTTTGGGAAGCTATTTTTAAAGTAGGTACACCACTGGGACTGAAACCAGTTGGCCTTGCAGCAAGGGATACACTCCGCCTGGAGAAAGGTTTCTGCCTGTATGGTAATGATATAGACGATACTACCAGCCCTATTGAAGCAGGACTTGGCTGGATCACAAAATTCACGAAGGACTTTACCTCAAGGGCTGCAATTGAAGGCCACAAAACCAACGGCGTTTCCCGCAAACTGGTAGGAATTGAAATGGTCGACAGAGGTATTCCCCGCCACGGTCATACGATGCAGAATGCTGAAGGTAAAGAGATCGGCGTTGTGACATCGGGTACACAGGCTCCGTCACTGGGTAAGGCAATTGGTATGGCATATATTGCTACTGAGCATACCGCAGAAGGCAGCGAAGTATTTGTAATGATTCGTGACAAGGCTGTTAAGGCCAAGGTGGTTAAGATGCCATTCGCATAAATATTGATCTAAGGCATTCCGTAAGGGGTGCCTTATTTTTTTCCAAATTTTCTTGGTTCATTTTTTATTTTTTAGCACAATAATATTAGCACATGCTCCCCAAATTTAGTCGCGTTCTGTTGAAGCTCTCCGGTGAATCGCTCATGGGCGATCGCCAGTATGGTATTGATCCGAAAATGCTTGAACAGTATGCTAATGAAATTAAAGCCATTACAAATGTAGGCGTACAGGTTGCGGTAGTAATCGGCGGTGGTAACATATACCGCGGTATGAACGAACACGAAACCGGTATCGAGCGTGCCCAGGGCGATTACATGGGTATGCTGGCCACTGTTATTAATGGAATGGCCTTACAGGCTGCTCTCGATAAGGCAGGGGTAACTACCCGCCTGCAGAGTGCCATTAAGATGGAACAGGTAGCTGAACCTTACATTCGCCGCAGGGCAATGCGCCACCTTGAAAAAGGCCGTGTGGTGATTTTTGGAGCTGGTACAGGTAATCCTTATTTTACTACCGACACAGCGGGTTCGCTGAGGGCTATTGAAATTAAGGCCGATGTGATTCTGAAGGGAACAAGGGTAGATGGCATCTATTCAGCAGATCCAGAAAAGGACCCGACAGCCATCCGTTATGAATCACTTACGTTCGCTGAAGTGATCAGCCAGAACCTGAAGGTAATGGACATGACTGCCTTCACGCTTTGTCAGGAAAACAACCTGCCGATAATCGTATTTGACATGAACCGACCGGGTAACTTACTCAATGTAGTTACTGGTAAGCATGTTGGTACTCTGGTATCTTAATACTGCCTGATAATAAATGATTTACAATGGTAACCGCTGACTGTGGTTACCATTTTTTTATGCACTACTATTGGTTTATAAAAAAATATATGCAGCCAAATGTGTGGTTGTGAAGTGCGTTTTGGCTGGGTATAAGTTAAAATCATGCATGAAAATGTCCACTTTTTCCAGCCCAAATTCAAAATGGCGGAAAAGTTTTGTTGACCATATCAAAAAATAACAAATTTTATAAAAAGTACGTAAATTACGTCCTTATCTCTTATTGTGTAAAATGTACCTTATGAAAGTAGCAAACATACTTGCGGTTACCCTTATGTTTTTATTGCACTGTGGCGCACAAGCGCAGATTGCTACGCATTATGCCGGCGGCGGGTTTGGTGGAGATGGCGGCCCGGCCTCAACAGCCGCAATGGGTGGGGTGAATGGTGCATATTTAGATAATGCCGGCAATTGCTACATATCAGATGCCCAATTTAAAATCAGAAAAGTTAATGCAGCTGGTATTATTACAACTATTGCCGGAACAGGCACAAATGTAAATTCGGGTGATGGCGGCCCGGCAACTGCTGCGGACATATCCAGAGCAGCAGGAGTGGCTATGGACAGACAGGGGAACATATATTTTGGTTCCGGATTCACTATCAGAAAAATTAACTCTGCCGGGATTATTACAACTATCGCCGGAGATACTTCAGCATCTGGAGGAACCGGCATTTCTGGTGATGGTGGGCCAGCTACTGCTGCTAGTTTGGATTATGCGGTTAGCATTGTTTTCGATTCTATCAACAACCTTTACTTTGCTGATGCAAATACAAATCGAATACGTAAAATTGACACAAGTGGAATCATAACGACCATTGCCGGAGCTGCAGGTTACGGCTATGGGGGTGACGGAGGACCTGCTACTGCTGCACAATTCAACACTCCTACTGGCTTAGCTATTGACAGAGCCGGAAATCTGTATATTTCAGATGGAGGTAATTATAGAATAAGATGCATAAATACAGCGGGGATTATCAATACGATTGCAGGCAACGGAACCAATGGTTATAGCGGTGATGGCGGTGCAGCGACTGCTGCAATGCTCTCCTTTCTTATGGGCGTGGCAACAGATGACCTTGGCAATATATATATATCTGATAAAGACAACTACAGGATC
>CANCOG010000098.1 GCA_947379685.1 Flavipsychrobacter stenotrophus
CGCCGATTTTGTCGATGACGAAGAGGATGTAGCGGATGTCGACGGAGGTGTTGCGGAAGCGGGCGGGGTCGTAGTAGTAGTCGCTCATGACGCCTTCGAGGGCGCGGTCGTAGTTGAGGCCTATGAGTTCGCCTTTTGCGTTGAGGACGGGGCTGCCGGAGTTGCCTCCGGTGGTGTGGTTATCGGCTATGAAGGTGGTGAAGAGGGTGTCGCGTTCTGCCCAGCGGCCAAAGTCTTTTTTCGCCTGCAGTTCTTTTAGTTTGGCGGGTACGTCGAAAAACTCGGAGCCGGGTTTATCGAGTGCAATAATATCAGAGAGGCTGGTGTGGAAGGAATAGGTTTTAAGGTGATCGGGCTGCAGGCCTTTTATATGGCCGTAAGAGAGCCTTAGTGTGAGGTTGGCGTCCGGGTAAATATCTTTCCCGAATTCGTAGGCCATGCGGGCTTTCTGGTAAAGGCGGTTGAGGTAGTGTTTATAGGATCTGTAGGCTTCTATGTTTGGGATGAGTTTTTCCCGCCTGAGCGTGCTTATGGAGCTAAATAGCTGCCATGCCGGGTCGCGGAGTACGCGGTTGCTGTCGGCTGCTTGGGCGTGGGCAGCGAATGCCAAAAGGCGTTCCTGCGATGCGACGAGGGATGAATCGTAGACGTAGGTAGCCCATTTATTGATGTTCTTTTTGTGTGCTTTATACTGGTTGCGGTAATAGTCGGGGAGCCAGGGTTCACATTTTTTGAGGTACAGGGGCAGGAGTGCTTTAAACACGTCTTTGTCGGTCTTCTGGTCGTAATTTTTATAGAACCAGGTGAGGCTGGTGGTCATTTTTTGGAGGGTGTCGCTGAGTGCGCTATCGGAGAGGTTGAGTCGGAAGCAACCTGCAAAGCGTTCCAATACGCTGCCTTGTGGTATTATTTCTATGCCGAGTAGGGATTCCCTGATGTACTGGTCGTGGGTGAGTATGTTTTCGGCGTCTTTAGCTGCGGCGGCGAGTCTTGGTAACAGGTTTTCGGCATAGGGTTCTTCAATGTTGTTGGTGGCCCAAGTCTGGAAACCTTTTTCGTAGGTTTTTTTCTGGGCTATCACGCTGTCGCGCTTCAGTCCGACCATTTCTCCGCTCCATTTTTTCAGTCCACCGTCTATGCCGGAGCGCTTGCCGGAGTATTGCTGGAGGATTGTTTTTGATGCATCGGTGTGGGTCTTCCAGATGGCTAATTTTTTAGTGCGTGCTTCAATGGCGATGGGGTAGGTGATGTTGGTTACCTGACTGAGTTCGTGCGAGGAAATGTATTCATATGTTGAGCCGGGGAAGCCGTATACCATGGTGAAATCACCTTCTTTGTAGCCAGAGGTATTGATCTTGAAGAACTGGGATGCGTTGTATGGGACGTTCGTTTTGGCATATGATGCGGGTTTGTTATCGGTGCCGGCATATATACGGAACATGCTGAAGTCGCCGATATGGCTTGGCCAGCTCCAGTTTTCAATGTCGCCGCCGAAGCCACCTATGCCTTTTTGCGGGAAGCCGACGAGCCTGATGTCGCGGTAGGTTTCGGTGAGTATGACCCAGTATTGGTTGCCGTCGAAGAATGGTTTAATGGCTGCTTCGAGTCCGGTCTTCATTTCGTACTCGCGTTCCAGGCCACCGATGCGGCCGGAAATGATGCTGTCGCGTTCGTGATCATGGAGGGTGTCGTTTACGAGCGGAAGCACTTTCGAGGTGACGTTTTCCATTTTACGCACAAAGGAAACGGTAAGGCCGGGGCAGGGGATCTCGTCTTCCATTTTGGCGGCAAAGAAGCCCTTTGCAACGTAGTCGTTTTCGAGGTTTGTGAGCCCTTGTACGCTGCCGTAGCCGCAGTGCCGATTGGTGAGCAAAAGGCCCTTTGGGGAGATGAGCTCGCCGGTGCAGTTCCTGCTAAACAGGACAACAGCGTTGTTGAGTCCGGTGCCATCTTCGTTATAAACTTGCTCGATGGGCATTGCCAAACCGTGTGCTTTCATGCTGTCTTCGAGGCGGCGTAAAGTGGTAGGATTCCATACGCCCTCCCTACCTGAAATTTGCCCCGAAAAAACACACCCGAGGGAAAATATTGTTAAAATTTTTAATAAAAAAGAATGATTTTTAACCGCAAGCATATACTTTCATTGATTTACGGAAATAAATGTACAATTTTGCATCCAAAGTCGCTACTAATTCTTATATTAGCCGATTATTACGGATTTTTTTTGTCAAAACTATGAGAAAATATTTTTTTCTGCTGATTTTACCGTTTTTGTTGAACCTGACTACGGCCCAGGCGCAAGTATTATTCACCGCACCTGACACTGTTTGTGTGAGACAACCTGTTACCCTAACGAGCATCAACGATACTGCCGCAAATTACTATTGGGGTTTCTGCTCCGGTAGCATATCGAAGGCACCAACAGGGTTGAATATGGGCAACGGTTTTGGCTTACACACACCTTCAGCCATTGATATTGTTCAGGATCTGGATGGTTTGTACTATGGCTTTGTGCTGAATGCCGCGACTGACGAATTTATCCGCTTTAATTATGGTAACAGCCTTAATAACATTCCTACTGTAACTAACTTCGGTAACCTTACAAAGGGTTTGCCTCACCACCCGACATCAATGTTCATCACCTTTACACCTGGTGATAAGAAATGGTTCATTTTTGTTACCGGTGGTTACTTTCCCGGTGAGTCTGCATTGGGTCGTATAGATTTTGGACCGAATTTGCATAACCCAACACCGAACGTAGCTAATATGGGTAACCTTAATGGTGCGTTTGATGGCCCAAGGGGTGTATTTGTTGCTAAGGATGATGCTACTTCTCAGTATTTTGGTTATGTGGTAAACAGGAATTCAAATGACCTTATCCGTCTTGATTTCTCCTTCAATATTTCTAATACGCCTATTGCTACTAACCTCGGTGATCCTAATGGTGCGCTCAACTATCCTACCGATATGGCTGCAATTAAAGACAACGGTAACTGGTACCTGTTCGTAACTAACCGTGGTAATAATTCCCTTGCACGTCTGGACCTGGGAACTGGTCTTGATACAATAGCCACTGATATTCGTGGTTATAATCTCGGAGACTTCCTGTACAGAATTCTGGTTCCTTCTTCTATTACATTGACAAGGGATTGCGGTAGCATCTATGCCTATATTACAGATAGTACTACCAGCCAGTTGATTGGTATTGAAATGCCAACTGCTGTTGGACCCTACACTGGTATTGATTACAGTATTGTAGGTGCAATGGCTTACCCATCAGGAATTTCCAGCATCATTCGTGGTAGGGATGATATTTATGCATTCATCTGTAATGTGAAGGATAGTTCAATTACCAGGCTGGAAATTAACCAGTGTACTAATTCTACAATACCTTCTTTCAGGGAAGTGACACCACCGGTGTATTCTTATACCGACACCGGCTGGTACAATATATATTATGTGATCAACGAAGGCTTGCCAAACATGCAGGTTGAGTGTAAGCAAATAAGGGTTCAGCCTATTCCAAATATCTACATGAACCTGCACCCGACTATCTGCCGTGGTGACAGCATTCACTTGTATGCTATTTCGAACTATGCCGATTCTTTTGCATGGTCACCTAATTATCATATTGATACAGTATATAATCACACCGACTCTATTTTGGTATGGCCGGATATCACTACTAATTATCACCTCATGATACATTATCCTGATGGTTGTATAGTGGATACAAATATCAATGTAGAGGTAATAAAGGTGGTTGCCGATGCTGGTCCTGACCGCACTATTGCCGATGGAAGTGAAACAACGCTCGGTGGGCCATATATGTCGCTTGATGATGTTAATCAGGCCCATGCTGGGTACACGCCAGGTTATGGCCAGTTCAGCTATGCCTGGTCGCCTAACCAGTATATTGACAATACGGTGAATCCATTCCCGCATGCGAAACCTCCATTTGATTATACTTACTTCCTTGAAGTGTCCGTTCAGTACATAAACCAATACGGTATCTATACTTGTAAGGATCATGACACGGTTACAGTGCATATAAATTGCGGTGACATTTACCTTCCAAATGCATTCTCTCCTGCCAGCGCGAACGACGGTGCGAACAGGTTTGGTATCCTGAACAACCAACTTACACAGCTTAACTATTTCAGAATATTCAATCGTTGGGGTGCAGTTGTATTTGAGACTACGAATCCTGCGAATTTTTGGGATGGTACTTTCAACGGTAAGCCAGCACCTGCTGACGTTTACGTTTGGATAGCTGACGGCTTCTGCCAGAGTGGTAAGGCTGTTAAGAAGAAGGGTAATGTAACCTTGTTGCGCTAATATGTACTTAAGACGTGTAAATTTGTGCAACTATTACTTTACCACTAACTGCACCACGGTATTCACAAAGGCCACTATTTTCTTTTGATACCGCAAGGTTAAGGGCACAAAGTACAGTTAACGCAAATGCACCTAACTATGCAGTTTAAAGTAGTTCTGCCATGCCCGCATATCTGTTCCAGATAGAGTTGCCCCCTTTCAGCAGGGAGTTGACGGATATAATACCTTCACATCGCCGGGCGATAGACAAGCTATTTGCTGAAGGCAGGGTGCTTTCTTATAGTGTTTCCCTGAGCAGGAATATGATTTGGTGTGTACTCAATACCGAAGATGAGCAACAGGCTATGGAGAAGGTAATTTCTATGCCGTTGTACCCTTTCTTTATTGATGTGTCCTGCACACCGCTGTTGTTCCATAATACACTGCCTTCTTCGCTGCCGGGAATTGTGCTGAATTAAACTGGGGGTGAATACACTAACAACGTATCAATTTTTCCATTACTACCTTATCACAAAGGACACGATGTTAAAAGTGAAATGGGGAAATTAGGCGCACAAAGTACCGCACGCCTAAATGCGCAAAATTAATTAAGTAGTTTACGATACAGCCTATAGATTTTATTATTTGCCGTCCGTCAGTTCAACACTTTCAGTGTTGGTGTTGAATGTTTGTCTACCGCCGGTTTCACCGGCGGCTATTTTTGTTGAAGCCCTTCAGGCTTCCTAAAATTGATGACATAGGGTTTACCCCCGCCTACTGTTGTTAAACTCAATACCTAGTTTTGGAGTTGTCCAGGTTGGTTTTTCAACAGCCCCCAATTGCCTCCCCCCTCATTCCAAAATACTCAGCAAACTATAGGCTGCAATCAACGGGCTTTGTGATTTGGATTGTTCGTAGCTGCGGGTGCCCATTGAGGCTAGTTCGCTGTCGGATTTGGACATGATATTGAGGATGGCATTTTTCAGTGCTTCAACGTTGCCGCTTTCGAAAATGTAGCCATTGTAATTGTTGATCACCAGTGCGTCGCCTGCGCCTACGTTGTGAGAGCAAATGACTGGTAGTCCCATCATGGTGGCTTCGTGTACTACAACACCCCAGGGTTCCTTTATACTGGGCAGACAAAATGCCCCCCATTCACGACTTGCATCGGCTATGCCTTGCGGAGTCATGAAATCTTTGATGTGTATGAAGGGCTCATTGACTACAGGAAGTGTGCCTGCGCCTACCAAGGTAAGGGTCCAGTCGTTGTTCGTTGCCTTTTTTGCAGCGGCAAAAGCTTCAATAAGTATATCCAGGCCCTTTTCTTTGGCGAAACGGCCTACGAAGGCAATTGTATGCGGATACCTGGCTTTCTTGAGTTCTTTGTTCTGTTCATATGCCTTGGGGAATATGGCAATATCCCCGGTGTACATATTATTGATGATGTGGTTTTTGGCGTAGCCCATCCGGCGGGTATACTCATATGAGCGCTGGCTGGGGATCCAGAAGTAGTCGAAGTATTTTTTATAGATCCAAGGGCTGAGAAAGGCGGCAATTTTGTTCTTCATGCTGCCATCCCACTGGTTGTCGCAGGCAGAGACAATTTTTAGTTTGCCTTTAAAATGTACGGCGGCTTCCAGGTAGAGTTTATCCATTCTGCCAGATAGGTATATGAATGGTGGGTTACGGTCTTCAATAAATTTTATGATGGTTTCTTTGTTGAATTCAGACCGTTTGTGAAAGGTGATGCCTTTTTCGTTGGCGGGGACAAACGGGGTTTTTTTGCGGCTGTTGTCCCAGCTGATGCAGTCTATCTCAATACCAAATTCCTGGACCAATGCCCGCATAACGGAGATTGCGTAAGGCATTACCTCGGAGTATAAGTAAACTATGTTTTTAACCGGTTTCAATTTTTTTGTTCCTTTTTTATGGTTCAATATTTTGTTTTCAGGGTGGGCGAAACATTTGCATTGATTGTTTAATGCGAAATGGAATCGTCCAATGCCCAGTTTAGTTCAACCCCTGTGGGGTTGGGTGTTTTTCATTGTTGGTCGGAGGGTTTACACCCTCAGCTATTTTTATTAAACTCCGTACGGGGTTTTGGATTATTCTGTTGGAACTTTTCAGTGAATTCTACTAAAAGCGTTGTAAGTTAATTCATTTTTTCCGCCCTTTCAGGGCTGAATATTACTTGAATTAGATAGATGGGCTTTCCCATCGCTGTAATATTTCGCCTTTTCAGGGCTGTTTAAATGAGCTAATTTACACGGTCCACAATTAAGGAGCTACTACTGCCTGCTGAGTTCTTCATATACCTTATAGTACTGTTCTGCGATAATATCTATGCGATAGGGGATTACGTTTTGAAGTCCTTTTTCTACGAGTTGCTGGTACAATTCTTGGTTACTGAGTAGCTGATCGATTGCTAGTCTTATTTCATGCGGGTGGGCAGGGTTTACTAACAATGCTGATTCTTTGGCTACTTCTTTCATGGCTCCCCGGTTACTTGTAATTACGGGGCGCCCAACAGACTGAGCCTCGATAATGGGCATCCCAAAACCTTCGTGAAAAGATGCAAAAAACAATATGTCGCAGGCTACATAACGTTCCCATATCTGCTCATCGCTGAGGTTATTATAAACAGTATGCTGGATATTGTAAGCTTTTAGTTGTGCGGTATCCTGTGCATCGGGGTAGCCGACTATATCCAAGTGCACATTGAGGCCATTAACCGCCTCAATGAGTCCTTTAAGGTTCTTATGTGGACCGGTGCCGATTTGTAATATCCGTGGCACAGAATGTAGCTGCTCTTTTTTGCTGAATCGGAATACGGGCTTTACGGGGTCATGAATGATACGGATACGTTCTGGTGGAAAGCCCAGGTATTCAATGAGTTTGTCGTGGGTGAATTCTGACACTACTGTAACAATATCTGTGTTGCGTAAAGGAAGTACAAACCAGAATATTTTGAAATTGATATATCGAATCCAGCTGCTGTTTTTCAGATTTTCGTAATGCCCGAAATCGTGCATGGTAATGATGTTCTTCTTACCTCTGAATGCAATAGCCAGGTAATTTACATCGCCTGTAATATGGTTGATGTCATTTGCTGATTTGCCCGCTTTAATTGCATTTTTTACACGCGACAGGCCATTTTCGCAATAGTATTCTTTAATGTCTATCTTGTCTTTTAAGCTCTCTTTTACTGATTTGAAAATGCCCTCTATAGAGACTCCGGTTTTTCGCGGTGCCCTGTAAAAGTGAGTTACTGAAAGCATAGTTTGTCTAAATTGATTTTATCCCCGGCACAAAGTATAATTCAGCAGAGGGTGCGTATTAGTGCCAAAGATAGAAAAAAATAACCTCCGGCACAGGATGGCCGGAGGTTAAACTATCATAAAGTTTCGAAGTTGTCAGGTCGAAGGTTTTGGTCCAATTCGATATGCTAGTTCAGCTCATTGATTGGTGGCCCTTTACGTTTGCCCACCACCCCCAGCATGGCTATCAAAACCACCTGATTTATTCACTTATTAGAATTTTATTAAAATATTGAAAACACAAAAAAGGGTGTAGAATTAACCTTCGATTTGCTTCAATGCTTCAATAATCTTATTTTCCACTTCGTTATAATTCATGTCCTGCTTCAGGAAAGTTTTACCTGTCACAACCTCGTATAATTCGATGTAGCGTTCGGAAATACGGGCGGCAATTTCGTCGGTGATCTCTGGAACTTCCTGACCTTCAAGACCTTGAAAACCGTTTTCCATCAGCCATTCGCGTACGAACTCTTTAGACAATTGCCTTTGTGGTTCACCATTTTCCTGGCGGTCTTCGTAGCCGTCCATGTAAAAATAACGGGAGCTGTCAGGCGTGTGAATTTCGTCAATCAGGTAAATAGTATCACCTATTCTGCCGAATTCATATTTTGTGTCTACGAGTATAAGCCCGCGGCTTTTGGCTATTTCACGACCACGCTCGAACAATGCCAGCGTAAATTTTTCGAGTTGCTCATATTCAGCCTTAGATACCAATCCGCTGCTGATAATTTCCTCGCGGGAAATATCTTCATCGTGGCCTACGTGAGCCTTGGTGGTTGGGGTGAGAATTGGCTTTTCAAAAAAATCATTTTCCTTCAAGCCTTCGGGCATAGGTACACCGCAAATTTCGCGTTTGCCGCTTTTGTAAGTTCTCCACGCATGGCCGGTAAGGTTACCACGTACCACCATTTCTACCGGGTACGTATCACATTTTAAGCCGATCGTGGTGTTGGGCAGTGGCGTTGAAAGTTTCCAGTTTGGAACTATGTCCTTAGTGGCATCGAGAAACGTAGCTGCAATTTGATTAAGCACCTGTCCTTTGTAGGGAATGGGGCGTGGTAGTACCACATCGAATGCCGAGATACGATCACTAACGATCATGACCATGTACTTATCGTTGATCGTGTACACGTCGCGCACTTTACCTTTATAAAAATTCGTCTGGCCGGGTAGATGCATATGGCTCTGATATTTTTTGGGGGTGCAAAGATACGGTGATTGAATGAATAATTGTATAGAGGGATTTTTTGTTTTGTGATGGGGGATTTCATTGGTTTCGAGGGCAAAGATATGGTCGCCCAGGGAAGGCGAGATGCAGACGTTTCTGCTGCGAAATGACAAAGGGTGGGGTTGGTAGCTACTATAGATGGGAGCTGCGACGGTCTCCGGGTTTATTGCAAATCTTTGCCATTCGGTTCACCTTCAATCCCTTCCGATAGGTATCATAAGGGATTGAAGGGTTAGGGGAACACTAATAGCTTCTCTTCGTTCAGGCGTTATTGGAATATTTATTATGCGAAGATTTGGAATGCCCCCCATTCGCAATGCACATTTCCCAAGTTCTGAAATTAAAGTAACTTGCCCTCGGATGGAAATTATTAGCGCAGTAGTGAAGGGGGTGCTGATAGGGTTGTTCATGGCTATTTCTGTGGGGCCAACCTTATTCGCCGTTATCAAGTACAGCATGAGTAATAATTACAAGGCCGGGCTGGCTTTTGTAATAGGGGTTTCGGTTAGCGATATAATGTATGTTACCATTGCCAATGTTGCTGCGGCGTGGTTGGTAGTGCTCAATAGTTACGGGCGATATATTGCCTATGGGGGCGCTGCTATCCTGGTAACAGTAGGGCTGGTGGGTTTATTAAAAAAGGCTGATGATGATAAAGCGCAGGAAGTTAAGACCATAAGCGGGAGGCATTATTTCAGGATATGGGTAAGTGGTTTTCTAATTAATTCCATTAATCCCGGGGTAATTATCAGCTGGCTGGCGGCGGTTTCTGCAACTATGAATAAGGGAGGTGGGTACAGGTTTGTTTTGTTTGGCACATGCCTTTCGCTCATTCTGGCGATAGATTTTCTGAAGGTTTTTCTGGCAGAGAAAATCAGGGTATTGCTTACGCCGCAACGGCTTGGGCTTCTACACAGGGTTTCTTCGTTTATTATTTTACTTTTAGGGCTCATTTTGTTTGTAAAAACAATTCTGGAGTAAAGTTAATTGATGACAGAGATTTCGTATGGATGTAGATCGTGGAAGTAAGGAACCAGCAGTTTGGATGTTTAAGATTCTGGGTTGTGGCACAGTTTATGGAGCATCCAATCTTTAAAGCTGCGAATGTCGTATACAATTTGGGTGTAAAGCAATAAATTCACCTGTTTTTTAACCCAGGGCTAGGTTTTGATTAAGCTTTTATTAACAGCAATTAATCTACATTTGTTTAGGATTCATTAAGTAAAGAGATATGTTGAGATTCATGAAGAATAAGATTCTGATACCGTTGCTGATTTTAGGTGCTCTCGCGGCATTTTTTTCGTTCAGATACAGTGCCGCCAGCAGCCGTTCGTCTAATGACAAACGAAAACTGGTTCTGGAAACTGTGATGGCCGCTATGCAGCACGACCACTTTTCGCCAAGGCAGGTAGATGATACATTTTCGACCAGGGTGTACCATAAAACCTTTGATTTCTTCGATAATGCGAAGATATTTTTTACACGCCAGGACGTTGCGAAATTTAGTGCTTACGAGTTTAAAATAGATGACGAAATAAAGGCCGGATCGCTTGAGTTTTACGATTCTTTTGATGCTGTGTACCAGAAAAGGGTAGCAGAAGCTGAAAAGCTGTACGGCCCGATATTGGATAAGCCATTCAGCTTCAACAAAGACGAACGATTTGTTACTGATCCTAAAAAGGATGAATACGCTGACGGAGCGGCCGGACTAAATGAAAAGTGGCGCCTGATGCTGAAGTTCCGTGTGCTGGAGAAATACGTGGCATTGAAAGATGAGCGCGAAAAAAAGAGGATAGATTCTCCAAAAGCGCAGTTGCCTGCCGATGATTCGCTGGAAAGGCAGGCACGTAAGGACCTGAAAAGGACTTGGTCGCTGATATTTAAACGCCAGCACAAGTGGAAGGATGACGAGCGTTTTACGATCTTCATTAATCAGATAGCTGAAACAGAAGACCCACATACCAGCTATCTGCCACCTGTAAACAAAAATGAATTTGACGCCATGATGAGTGGCAGCTTTTTCGGTATTGGTGCCCAACTGAAGGAAAACCCTGACAATGGTAAGATAACCATTACTGCAATTGTGACTGGAAGTCCATCGTGGAAGCAAGGTGACCTGAAGGCTGATGACGAAATACAAAAGGTAGCTCAGGGCGATAAAACCCCGGTAGATGTTACCGGTTATGAACTTAATGATGTGGTACGACTGATAAGGGGTGACAAGGGCACGGAAGTGCGCCTGACCGTTAAGAAGCCAGATGGTACAATTAAGGTAGTTCCTATTAAGCGTGACGTAGTTAGTCTGGAAGAGACATTTGCAAAATCGGCAATCATAAATAGTAAGGAAGGTAAGATAGGTTACATTTATTTGCCAGAATTCTATGCCAACTTTAACCATACCAGTAACCGCAGGTGTGCAATAGATGTAATGGAGGAGGTTAAGAAACTGAAGGCAGAAGGTGTGACCGGAATGATACTTGACCTTAGGGGCAATGGCGGCGGATCGCTGAGCGACGTGGTTGAAATGGCCTCCGTGTTTGTAGGTAAGGGACCAGTGGTACAGGTTAAAAACAGCAATGCATCGGTTGCTGTGTTGCGTTCACAGATTTCTGATACCGCTATTTATACTGGTCCATTTGCCATAATGGTTAATGAGGGCAGCGCTTCGGCTTCTGAAATTATGGCTGCTGCCATGCAGGATTACCAGCGCGCAGTAATAGTTGGTGCACCAACTTATGGTAAGGGTACAGTACAAAAGATGGTTCCTTTGGATGAAATGCTGAATCCGGTTACGCGTATGCAGTTGAGGAGCTCAGATAGTGCTGAACCATCATTGGGCGAGTTGAAGCTGACAATGGAGAAATTTTATAGGGTGAATGGTGGTTCGACGCAGTTAAAGGGAGTAGTGCCAGACATTTTGTTGCCTGACGCATATGACTACCTGGATGAAGAAGACCTGGGCGAACGCAGGAATAAATCTGCACTGCCTTATGATGAAATACCAGCGGCTGCCATCAATTCATCAAAGAGTGTTTATAACCTTTCGCAGCTTGCAGAACTTAGCAAGAGCAGGGTTGCAGGGAATGAGATCTTTAAGCTTGTAGAGCAGACCAGTGCTACCCGTAAAGCAAAAATGGAAGACAAGAC
>CANCOG010000099.1 GCA_947379685.1 Flavipsychrobacter stenotrophus
GACAATTTTCAGAACTACGCTGAGCTGATTGGTACTAAGGATGTTCTGGTTGGGGTCTATGAGACAGGCTACACTGCTGATCTCTTTATTGGCGGTCATGGTATTATTGATCTGGTTAACGATTTGCTGACTGAGCCATTTGCAGAAGCCGGCATCGAGTGTGCCATCTGTATTTACCGGCACTTCGTCATCTACCTCCTGCACAAATGTGGTGTAGGCCAAAATATGCGCCTTGTCCACAACCCTGCCACGCGCCAGGAAGTGATAATCGTCCGTAGTGGCGCTGCAGGTGTCGTCGCCGGAGAAGAAGTAGCCTGCTACGTTGGGGTAGCTTAACCAGGTGATAAATCCTTTTCCTGCAATCACAGCCGGGTCACCGGGAATACTTTCCAGGGTGTGAGTACCGATGTATGCAGCGGTATTGCTTAACGAGCCTGTACGCACCCGGCTCACTTTTCGCATTACCGGAATGGCTGATATTCGCCCCATCAGCAAGCCAAGACATGCGCCTGTACCCGGTTGTGTATCACCTATCAAAATCGCGGTTCTGTTGTTTGTTGTGCCGCCAACCATATCCTGCAGGTCGGCAGGAACATTGTTGTAAGATGTTGCACCTATTAAAGCCCTAAACGGCTTTTGTGCCCTGAAGTAGTCAGTAGCCAGCCGCCCCATTTTAGATTCGGCATCGTAGACCTCGGCATTAATTCCGTGCCCTATTACGGTAGCTGTAGAAAGTGCTGTTGCGACAGCTGCATCGTCGGTCATGATGCCGAGAACTTTGATCTTGCCCTGTGCAAAGTCAAGCAATTTCCTGGCTCCGTTGGTATTCACGTGGTCTGCAATATCGCTGACCTTAAAAGTTGGTTCTGCGAGCATCAGGTATAATTGTGCGCCAGAGCCTGCCTCGTCATAAAACTCCTTTACCTGCCTGTAGGCAAAGGGATTGGACCCTTGGGTGATACCCTGATCTGCAAGATTCGCAAGGCTTGTTACCAGTATCGGAGTGCCGGTTTCGTAGCCGCCGTCATCGGTGTTTCCTGTGAGCACCATGCCTGTAATGCCATCGCTGGTCTGGAGCGTTGCTCCAAGCTGGCCATTTGCCAGCGTAATATTTACACTACCCATTTTGAGAAATTAAAAATTAAAAAGTAAAAATTAAAAAGCCTGTTTCGTGTTGGGTTTATGCAGTACACCCACAGCTCGAAAGCCATTGATTTAAATTTTCGCGCAAGGACGCTAAGGCGCAATTTTCGGTTTATTCGATCACGACATATTTTATTAGTAACAAAGCCGCAAAGGAGTGCCCGTTAAGTTAATATTGTTGAGATTGTAATGATTACGTCTCTAAAGGGTTGGTTATGCTGCCATCTTGTCTTCGTAATCACCCAGTTTGCGGAGTTGCTTGATGGTGGCGGTTTTCATTCGTGCCCTGGTGAGCCGGAGTTCTTCGCGGGTCATAGGGATTACGCTGGAATCGGAGAGCAGAATTGCGTGGTTCCATGCGGTCTGTTCGTCGGTAAACACTTCGTTGTCACTGGTGCAAAAGACGAATTTGTCGGGTGGTAATAGTTCGTCTATTTTTCTCGGAGTTTTCATAGGATCGATAGATTTTTCGATGTTATGATTGATTGTTTTTTTAAGTTCCCCACACGGGTAGCGTGTGGGGAACTTCGGAGATTATGCAGTCGCTTGAATTACTGCAACAACACCCTTTCCATCTGCGCGGCGTTTGCGGCCACCCATGCGCACGCTAATGCTGTACACATTGCCGTAGAAGGTCGGGTCATCGATACGCTCAAAGAATTTCACGGAGCCCACTGCGCGCTCCAGGGCATCGGTTTGCCAGCATATTACTGCGTCGTTGTCGGCATCGTCAGCTGTGGCGCCGTATGCATTTACTGCAGGCACAGTGTCATTGGTGTAGCTAAGCACGGTTCCCCTCATCATGATGTTGAAACCGAACAGCCTGCCCAGTACGCCATCCTTTACATTGTATGCCGCACTGAAGTCGCGGTACTGAGTCAGGTTGAGGTCATCTGTCAGTTGTTGGAACATATCAGCACTCA
Source organism: Flavipsychrobacter stenotrophus (assembly GCA_947379685.1). Lineage (GTDB taxonomy): Bacteria > Bacteroidota > Bacteroidia > Chitinophagales > Chitinophagaceae > Flavipsychrobacter > Flavipsychrobacter stenotropha_B. The sequence continues at coordinate 2,067 of CANCOG010000099.1, forward strand.
ACAGGGCGTACCGGTTTTCCATAGGCACGTTCTGCTTGTTCAGCAGTAGCTGTGCGGCTTTCAGGTCTTTTGAAACAAACTGTTTGCGATTGCCGGTTGTGCTATCCAGGTGACTGGTAACGGTGCCTCCCGTTGTGCGGATGATGCTTTCAGCGCCTGCTGGTGACCACGAGTGAAGGATGTTATCAGCAATGGTTTGCTTCAATGAAGACTCGTGCTCCGACAGTACATTTTCACGTTTGTTGTAGCTCAGTTCCAGCGTTTCGGCATAAGGAATCAGGATTGGGTCTGAGGTGTATTCGTCGAGCGAATAGGTGATATCGGTATCGGCCCTCTGCACAACTGTTGCCGGTAGCGACGAGCGGTTTTTCACGATGTTGGGCAGGGCACCTGCCTGAGGAATGTGTACTACTTTTCCCTGTAACACAAACTGTCCTGCATCGGTTGAAGCTAACAGGAACTCATTGTTTTTAAATAGGTTTCCTTCAATATGGTCTTGCCATATTTCTCTTTGAATTGCCATAATGGTATTGGATTTTTGAAATGAAAAATGAAGAATTTTGGGGGGTGGGATATTACGCAGGGTTCGCGCAAAGACGCTAAGGCGCAGTTCACAGTTTATTCAATTATGGCACAGTTTATTGGAAATAGAGCCGCAAAGAAAATCCTGTTAACATATTGACATTGCCGGTTCGACGATGTTTTGAAAGGTGTCTGACTTTTTAATTGTGCCCACAGTTTGTGTGCAAGAACGTGGTGTAAGGGGTTCTTCGCTGCGCTCAGAATGACAAAATTTGTGTGCAAGAACGAGGTGTATTGGGTTCCTGTCGGGCAGGCCTTTCGGACGGGCTTCGCTACGCTCAGAAGGACAAAAGTTTAATTCAGGAAAAACAAGGTTAGCGGGAGAGGAAAACGAGATCGTTTATTAGAAGAGTGGAACGGGACAAATTTATTCGAATGTCAAAACTTGGTGCCGGCCCCTTGTTTTATAGAATGGAAATTAAGCAGCGAATTTTTGGTCGAAAAGCTCCTTGTACCTTATTGGGTCATTTGCCCTGAGGTCCTTTAATTTTTTGCCTGAAGGGTCATTCCTTTCGAAATCGTTCCAGGTCCATTGTGTTTCGATGTTGTCCTGGCGGGCGCTGAGCTGTTCGGCAATAGAACGATAGGCAGGCATGGCGGCTATCAGCTCCTTCAGGGCAGGGGCATTTTCGGCGTAGTCGATAGCCAGCCTGTCGCGCAGGCTGATAGTGATTTTTCTGTCTTCCAAGGCGCGGTCCAGAAGTGCGGTTACCTCGGCACGGGAGCGGGTTTTATTGAGTTCATCCAGTTGCGTTTGTAGTGCCTGGCGGTCTGTGCTCAAGGTGGTGTTTTCCTGCTCCAGTGTTGCTGTTTTTGCCAACAGGTTTTGAACAGTTTCCAGGATCGTTTGTTCATTACTGGCAGCATCCAATGTCAGGGTAGTTTTGAGGGCTGCTAGTGTCAGCGATTCCGGTGTTTTGAGCAGCTGCATTGGTGTGCCAAGGTCCATTAAAGTGATCTCGTTTTCCTGGGCATCATACAGTGCTGTCAGTGCGTTGCAATTGCCGGGAATATCTACCAGGCTGCATTCCTTGTTGTACCATTTTGTGATGGTGGGTCCGGTTTGGCCAGGTAGCATCAGTTCCGGTTCTGTGCTGTATTCCAGTACTACAATGTGGCCCACCGAGGCTGCATTGAGAAAACCATTTTCTGCCTCATCGCATATCTGGCTACCGCGGGCGTGGCTCAAGTTAATAACAGGTGTGCCTAATACCTTGTCATCTTCAAATCGTAGGTCTTCCCACTTAACGGCTATGCCTTCCTCGCGGCGGTGCATGTAGTAGCCAATTGGGTTTTTGCGATAGGCGTCGAGCTGGTAGCCCGAGGTGAGTAAACGGAACCCGTAAACGTTTACCGAACTGTCGGAGAGCACATACTGCCGGTCGATTTTTTTGAATTTTTCTGTCATGTCAGGGATATCTTTGTTTTGCAGCACAAAGGTGGCCCCAAAAGGTACCCTGACCCAAATCACGAATACATGGTGGTACACTTTCCGGCACACCATGTGACGCTTTTTGGCACACCATGTATTGAAAAAATGTGGATAACCCGTGTTACCTGTTTGTTTGCGAATTGATTAGCTATAGCATTTTAGAAAATGTATAAAAATGAAAGTATGCAAGTAAAAATGGCGTAATGTATCGTTTTTATTAGCTGATTAGCTAATGTGATGATTAGCTGGTTGAGGGGTTATTGTACAAGAAATCTGGTCACGCCGATAGCCAGAATATTTTGAATACATTTGGTTAAAACTATCACCCACCATGTACATCAGAGCAGCCACCATTTCAGATATCAGCGAACTATTTTCTGTGAGAATGTCCGTTAAAGAAAATGTGCTGGTGACACTGGCTCTGGTGACTGACGAAATTTGTGCCGATTACATTTCCAATCGCGGAAAGGGGTGGGTATGTGAAGTGGAGGGCTCGATAGTTGGTTTCGCAATTGCAAACCTGCAGGGTAACAGTATTTGGGCGTTGTTTTTACGACCCGAATATGAGGGCAGGGGTATTGGCCGGCAGTTGCATAATACTATGCTCGATTGGTATTTTAGTATGACAGATACCACCGTCTGGTTGGGGACAGATGCCAATACCCGTGCGGAGCAATTCTACCGAAAGGCTGGTTGGGTGGAAACCGGGAGGGATGCCCGTGGTGAGATACGTTTTGAAATGAGTGCAGATGACTGGAAGACATTAGCCCAAAAGTGATCAGCATACTCTACTCTGTAAGTTCTATATAGGTAACCGGATGTATCTCCCAGCAACTTGCGCGATGTGTATTGGCCGGTGCTGCATCGTCTGCGGCGCTCATGCCTTTGTGTTGCTTATCATTGAACAGGTAACCTGAAACGGTTACCCATTGGTGGTAGAAGAGTTTTTTAACGGTATTCTTGTCCCAGCCATTGTTGAGCTCGTTGCGCAGGCGGGGTGTTAGTTCCACAACAATTCCGTCTTTCTCATCAAGGTTGTTTTCACTATTGGAAAGCACTATGTGCACGTCATAATCATTCTTGTCCTTAGAATGGCAATTGCAGGTTTCAGATCCGCCGTATTTTACAGTGATCACATAACCTTTTAGTTTTACTGCACGGCGTTCGTCGGCATTATCATCATGCTTCATGGTTGCCATTTTTTCAAAGCTGATACGGGTGTAATGAGTAGGAATTTCATAACGGTTCTTCAAACTATCGGCAGCATAATAGTGCGGGTTATCGCCATAATATGGGCAATCGTGATAGATTGCCTGGGCGGAGGTGCCCAAATAAGACAGAATAAAATTCAAACAGATAAGCAACGACAATGTCCTGTTCACGATTCAGATTTCCTGCAAATTAGGTAATAGCCGACAAACCTATCGGCAATTGTTTAGCGGGAAGAATCTCAGCTTTGTTAAATGAACACCCCTGTGAGCGCTAAGCCACAGGGGTGCAGGCAATAGATATTATTGCCGGTCATTAGTCATGCGCATAAGCAATACATAGCCTAACTTCATCTCCGCTTACAGAGAACGTTGAAGGACTTTTGCGTGAGATTTTCGCATTTGGTGGCAGGTTAAGAGGGGCATAAACGGTTCCGGAAAGAAGATATTCTTCATCGAATGAATAGGTTCCTGACGGGCTTGCAAAATAACCCAGCTGACGAAGCTGCCTGTTCATCATTTCTTTGAGGCTGAACACCATCGTGAGCGTATCATTATCAGGATTTACGTTGAAATTCACTCTAACAGCTTCCGGGTTGGGTTGCGCATCATTAGGTAGTATATTGGCTACTCCTTTTCCTTGTCCGCCTGCGGCAGGTTTTGAACCAAAGGTAACGGAAGCGAGTATGGTTGAGTTGTGCGCATACTTCACATAAAGCCGTACACTGTCACCCATAATTTTTATAACTGTTGGGCTGGTAGGCGTGATCTTAGCGTTCGGCTGCAAATTCAGAGCAGTAAATATTGGTTCAGTAAGGGAGTAGACATTTTCAAAAGTGTAGGTGTGGGTTGTGTCGGCAAAGTCAGATACCTGCCTTACTTGCTTGTGTATCAGCTCATTCAGGCTGAAGGTCATCTGCAGTGTGTCGTTATCGGGGTTAGTGGCGAAATGCACCAGAATAGCTTCAGGCGATGAAGTTGCATTTTTTGCAGCAACCTTGAAAATCCCTCTTCCTACGCAGCCACCGCTGGCATAAGGCCGGGTACCGAATGTGACCATGGCTGTTTGTGCCGAATTATGGGCGTACTTGATGCTCAGTTTCACCATGTCGCCATTGATCCTGAAACTAGCCGGGCTGGTAGGCAGGATCTTTGCATTGGGCATCAGGTTTAGGGAAGCGTAAATGGGGTCAGTAAGCTGGTATTCATTTTCAAAGGAATAGGTTTTGGAGGGGTTGGTAAAATAGCTCACCTGGCTAAGCTGGTTTACCGCCAGTTCTCCAAGACTGAAACTCAGCACCAGGGTGTCATTATCAGCAGAGCTTTCAAAAGTTACTTTTATGCTTCCCGGCAGGGTGGCTTCGGCTGCTAAAGCTTTCGCAATACCTCTTCCTGACCCTGCAGGTCCGGTTGCAGTTTTTGTACCGAAGACAACGGACGTTGCAACAGTTGAAGAAAAACATTCGTTTGTTACAAATGTCAATAAGACGAGGAACAGTAATTTTGTTTTCATAAAAATTTATTTAGTGGTTAATAATAAATGACTTTTTTGCAAAGAAATGTCACGCAAATTGTTAATGACATTTACGGACACCACAATTATCTAAATTTCAATAAAACACTATCTATAGGTTGAGTTGACAAAGTTATAACAGTTTTGTTAAACAGTTGTTAATCGACAAAATTATTTTTTAATTTTTTTTGCTCGTTTCCCGGAGCTTGAATGCCAGTTCGTTACACAAGGCAATGGTTTTTACTTAATAGATTATTTATCAGCCCCGGGGAGGTTTTAGCCCTTTTATTCTGGTAGGCAGACGGAAAAAATGTGAAGTTCCGGCAACAAAATGGAACACAAAAAAACAGGCATGAACCATGGTCCATGCCTGTAACGAAAACGGGGGAGTACGAAAAGAGATCTAATCAATATTCGGGTAAATAGCCACATATTTTGGCTCCTTATTTATAACGAAAATCCAGAATAGAATCAATGAAACAGGGACAGCTACACTTAACAGCAGCACCCAAAGTATTTTCACTCCTGATGTCAAATTTTTAAGGCGTGTGAGCACTACCAGAGCGTATATCAGTATCCCGGCAGAGATGACTCCGAAAATGCTCAGCATAACCAGCATCACATTATAATACCTGAGTGTATAGGTCATAATACTTCCGGGTTCAATAGGCCCCCTGGTAAGGGGAGACAGCATGAAGAGGTAGTAAATGAAAATGATAAACAATAACGTGCCGGGCAAGAAGAACATCATACCCAGTTTGTTTTTCATTTTGCCGTCAAAAATCATTATTTTTTCCATAGTGGTGGTGTTTAGGTGGTGTAGTTTATTAGGGAACGTAAAAAACTGTGCCAAGGAGTGGGCAACTAATAATGGGCTAACCGAAGTAAATAAAAACAATTGTACTTGTTATTGAATAAAACTAGTTTGTATATTAGCATTATGAAAACACAAATCATTAATCTCATCAGCCTGTTGGGCGTATTGCTCCTGTTCAGCTGCAAAAATGTATCTACCTTCCCCATCAGTGCACCATCGGCCGCGAATGTGGAAGACAGGCTGATCGGAAAATGGAAATTTACTGAAGACACCAACAAGCATAATTTTTATGCGGTAACCGCTGGCTACACCCCTAATTGCTACCATGTTAAGTTCTGGAACCGTGGTGGCACCAATCCCACATTTGAGGCAGAGATGCATTGTTCAAAAATAGGCAGTTCCATGTTTATCAATGTGCCCTACTGGGAAGATGGTTTTACCAATCGGGGCTTTATCTTCCTTAAAGTCCTGAACACCAATGCTGATTTTTCCACAATGACCACTGCAGCCGTGGCCGATACCACTATGCGAAGACTCAAAAACTCCGATGCCGTAAAGGCATACGTTACTAAGCACCTCAATGACCCTCATTTTTATAGAGATACGGCGCATTTTTTTAAGGTGAAGTGAGGGTGATTGAAGAGCACAGGCGAAAGGGATCGAAAGGGATTGATGCGAGCAAAGAACTGCTTAATTAAATGTGCCCCGCGATTCTTTCTTTTTTGTAACGCCAGAATTGCACCTATTTTTGGCAACTTTTTAATATTATAATTCTTGAAACTCTTTACCCGTTTCTTATGAAAAATGACTCCAAAATAAATCTTCGCCCAATTGTCGCATGCTGCATTGCTGGCTTAATAGCGCTTGTTATTAGCCAATATATTGCATATCAGCGCTTTGAAATAGCCGATGAAAAGGAACACGAAGCGCTGCTTAAGGAGCAAAATGATGTGCATGATAGGTTGTACGATATCCTCTATAATGATAAAACTGCCGCGAATACCCTGGCAATCCTCTGCAAAGAATATGGTATCCCCACGAATTTCGATACCGTTGCCAGGCAAATAATCGCCAACAGCAGGTTTGTTGATGCTGTACAATTAACGAATAAAGGCATAATCACAAATATTTATCCTTTGAAGGGGCATGAAAGTGCCATAGGAATTAACACGCTGGAAGATTCATTACGAAGAAAAGAAGCGGAAAAAGCGGTGAGCAGCGGCACCGTTCTTTTTGCAGGACCAAGAAAATTAATAGAGGGTGGCGAAGGCATACTTTGCAAGGTTCCTATAATAGTTAATGGCGAACTAAAAGGCTTTTCTGTAGTGATTACCAAGACTGAAACAATAAAGAAAGTATTGGGGCTGGATAGACGCAAAACACAGACTTATGCATACATGCTCACAAAATTGGATGGGGCTTTGTCACAAACTGACACCTTCCTCACCACCGCCAGACCACTCAGGGAATCAGAATTGATTTCATCAATAATCCCCGAGGGAAATTGGCGTTTAAGCGTAGGTTATGCTGTAGTGTCATCCAGAACCAACATATATCTTATCTCAATTTTCGGCTTGCTACTGAGCGTAGCCTTAGCTATATTAGTATTTTCGGGAACGTCAACCTCCGTAAATCAGGAAAAACTTGTTGAAAAACGAACACACGATCTTGGAGAGCGCGTAAAAGAGCTGTCAGCTATCTTCGCTGTAAATGAAATTCTAAAGGATGATTGCCGAAGTGTAAAAGAGGTGTTCACGGAAATTGCTGCGGTGTTACCTCCCGCATGGCAATACCCGGAATTATGTGCAGCCCGAATTTTATTCGATGGGCAAGTTTTTTCTACAGAGGGGTACCGCAATGGAGCAGATATCCAAACGGCTCAGTTTGAATTACAGGATGGCAGAAAAGGCACCATAGAAGTAGTATACCTAAAAAAAATGCCTCTGGCTGCAGAGGGTCCGTTCTTAAAAGAGGAAAGAGACCTTATCAATACTATTGCACAGACAATAACAATTTATTTTAATAAAGCCTATCAGCAAAGAGCATTACAACAAACGGAGGCGAGGTTCCGTGGTGCTTTTGAACATGCAGCGATCGGTATGGCAGTAGTTTCAACGCAGGGACAATGGCTGATGGTCAATCATGAACTATGCCACATGCTGGGTTATGAAGAAAGAGAACTCCTGAAACTAACCTTTCATGAACTAACCCATCCTGAAGACCTTGAAAAAGACAGGCATTTCCTAAGCCAAACGTTAAACGGAGAAACAGACTTCTATAGGGTAGAAAAAAGATATTTCCATAAAGGTGGCAGCATAGTTTGGGTGAATCTAAACGTGTCGCTAATAAAAGACAATGATTCAAACCCGCTGTACTTCGTTTCGCAAATTGAGAATATTACCGCAAGAATTGAATCACAATTAAAGTTCCAGAATCTTGTAGAGAAATCGCTGGTGGGTGTATACATCTTGCAGGATGGAAAATTTGCCTATGTTAATCCGCGTATTGCAAGCGAATCAGGGTACACTGAGGAAGAGCTTACGAGTATGCCGGTAGATCAATTTGTATTTAAAGATGATTTGCCATTGGTTCAAAAAAACATTCAGGCCAGGTTAAAAGGAGAGATAGAGTCCGTAAGGTATGAAACAAGGGTAAATGCCAAAAATGGCAAACTACTGTGGATGGAAATGTTTGGTTCAGCAACATTTTACCGGGGGGCACCGGCAATAATAGGCACTATTGTTAATAACACAGAAAAGAAAGCAGTTTATGATCAATTGGTAAAATCTGAGGCTAACCTAAAATCAATTTTTGACAACACTCAGGTGGCTTACTTGCTTGTCGACCAGCATTTTACTATTGTGGCATTCAACCAATATTTTCTGAAAACATATTTTGACCTCACGGGTTTCACGCTGACAACGGGTGCCAACTATTTTGAATTGGTGTTGCCCGACAAACGAGACAATGCGAAAAAAGTACTCGAAAATGTGTCGATAAGCGGCAAGGTAATAGAATATGAAACCAGCTTTTCTCAAAAAGAACCTGTCAAATATTTTAGTGTAATTGTTTCACCGGTATTGGATAAGGATAAAATAATAGGCATGTGTGTAGCCGCTCACGATATCACAAACCGGAAGAGCATGGAAGATGAACGCAGAAACATGATAGCCGATCTGGTGCAGCGAAATAATGACTTGAGAGAATTTGCCCAGATAGTTTCACATAATCTAAGGGCACCCTTGGCTAATATTCTTGGGATAAGTGACATTTTAACACACGCTGGAAAAGACGACAGTAATGGTGCGCTTATAGAAGGGATAGGCATTTCGGCCAAACGGCTGGACTCAGTTGTAATGGAGATGAACAACATCCTTACAGTAAAAAATGCGCTCACCGAGGTTGCAGAAATTGTTGACCTTCAAGAACTCGCCAGGGAGCTAAATGGCCGGTTTGCAAACCTTATCGCCATTTGTAATGCGACTATTGAATATGATTTCAATGACCTATCAGAATTACTGACCAATCGCACGTTTATAACCGACATTTTCTACAACCTGATATCCAATAGCTTAAACTACCGTAGTAAGAATAGGACACCCGTTATTAAAATATCGGCGGAACGGAAAAAAAATAAAGTGATCATATCTGTGCAGGATAACGGGAGGGGCATCGATCTTGAGCAGTATGGGAATAAGATCTTCGGGCTAAACAGAAGATTCCATGAAGATATTGAGGGTAAGGGCCTCGGTCTTTTCATTACGAAAGCGCAGGTTGAAATGCTCAATGGTAATATTTCTGTTGAAAGCCAGCCTGAAGTGGGAACAACGTTTACCATAACCCTGCCATTCGATAAATAGTTACAGTTAAGTGATTTCGGCGTTTGATGGTTTCCGGATTTTTCTGGGTAGGGCTATCGTCCTGAACAAGACTGACAGTTTTTATTAGTAATCTAATTGCCGGTTTAAATTGAATCTAGAGATCCACACGATCTTAATTATAACATTTATCACATTAGCTAATCAGCTAATTCAATAAACACATTAAATCCATTTCACTTGCATCCATCCATTTTTACACATGTTTAAAATGGCAACAAATAAGCACTTAACAAACAAGTAGATAACACCACTTATCCACATTTTTTCCGTACATGGTGTGCCGGAAAGCGTCACATGGTGTGCCGGAAAGTGTACCACCATGTATTCCCGATTTGGGTCAGGGTAGGTTTTGGGGCCACCTTTGGGTCATGAGCGAGCAATTTTCTACCGACAATATAAAGGAATGGGTGAAATACCTGTTTACTAAGGAGGGCAAAACC
>CANCOG010000100.1 GCA_947379685.1 Flavipsychrobacter stenotrophus
AAAGCATACAGGCGCGCATATGACGAAGGTGTATTACAGGGCTATGTAACAGAGACCGGCCTTAATTTCATTGTAAACCTTGAATACAACAAATTCAAAAATATACTGAAGAACAATAAAAGGCAAAAGCAGGCGAGTAAAAACGATACGTTAAAATCAAATTGAAAACGACCAGGAAAATGAAAAATATTACCGTCATACAAACACTAATACTGGCCTGTATTATTATACTAATAGCAAGTTGCAGCAACACCAGGCACCTGCCAGCCGGTGAGCGTTTATATACGGGCAATAAAGTGACCATTAAGGACAATTATCCTAAAAAAAAGGAAAAGAAAATACTGATTCACGACCTCAGTAACCTGGTAAGGCCAAAACCCAACACCACGTTTCTGGGCATGCGGCTAAAGCTGCGTATGTACACCGCAGCAGGCGATACAAAAAAGAAAAAAGGCATCAGGCAATGGATGCGGAACAAAGTGGGCGAACCACCGGTATTGGCAAGTAGCATCCATCTGCCACCCAATAAGGAACTCATGCTGAACTACCTCATGAACCGTGGATATTTCTACGCTTCCGTAAAAGCTGAAATGAAAGAAGAGAAACACAACAAAGCTCAGGCTATCTTCGATGTAAAAACGGGTGATCAGTATATTATTAACAAAGTTGAGTTCAGAAAAGACACTTCTGATATTTCGGGCGATGTTGATAGTAGTTTTTCGAAAACCTTGCTGAAACCGGGCAGCCCGTATAACCTGAACCTGATAAAAGCCGAACGGATTCGCATTGATCGCGACCTTAAAGAAAGGGGATTCTTTTACTTCTCACCAGAGTATATTCTGGTTGTCGTAGACACCTCTATCGGCGATCATAAAGTAAACATGTACGTCCGCCTCAAGCACAGAGAAATACCTGTAGAAGCATACCAGTCTTTTAGCATTAACAACATATATATTTACGCCAACTACAAACTAAATGGCAAGCAAGCAGACACAAGCAAGGCGAACATGATTAACATAGATAACTACTATGTAATTGACAATAAAAAGGCATTCAAACCTACCATTTTCTCGCAGGCAATGATCTTCGAAAAAGGCGATGAATACAGCATGGATGACCAAAATGCATCATTGAGCAGGCTGGTAAATATGGGCACATTCAAATTTGTAAAAAATCGTTTCGAAGTCAACAGCGACTCACTGCTCGATGTATTTTATTACCTCACCCCATTTGCAAGGAAATCAATCAGGTTTGAGATAGGCGCATTGACACAAAACGACAACAGAGCCGGCACCCAAGCCAGCATCACCTGGAAAAACAGAAATGCTTTCAAAGGAGCCGAACAATTATCATTCAAGATCAACGGAAGCCTGGAATTACAATATAGTGGCATCCAAAAGCAGCCGAACATTTACAATTTCGGAGCGGAAACTAACCTTTCGCTGCCCCGGTTTGCTATACCATTCTACAACATAGCTACTACCAGCCGTTACTTGCCCCGTACCATTTTCAAGCTCAAATACCAGTACGAATCGGAGGCCAACCTGTTGCGCATCAATTCCTACACTGCCGCCTATGGCTATAGCTGGAAACAGGGCACACACATACAGCACCAGCTTTACCCACTTAGCTTTACTTATGTAAAAACCGACACACTTGGGTCAACAGAAAAACTGAACAGGCTATACAACAACCTTGTTTTCAACGGCATTATTGCCGGGTCTACCTATGAATTTACTTATTCCTCTCAGGGGAACGTAACACGAAAAAATTCCTTTTATTTTGATGGACTCATCGACATTGCCGGCAATGCCATAGGTATTGCGGAAAAAGCCGACTACAAAAAAGGGCAACGCCTTTTATTTGGATCACCCTATGCACAATACGTAAAATTGCAGCCAGACTTCCGGTACTACTATAGGTTTTCAAAAGAGACTGGCATTGCAACACGCGTCCTTGCCGGAATAGGTTTGCCGATGGGCAACTCTGACAGGCTCCCCAATGTGAAGCAGTTTTGGGCTGGAGGAAACAGCGATATGCGAGGCTTCCCATCGCGCCTGGTTGGGCCTGGTATATTTAACGAGTACGTAGCCTCTAAAAACGCCAAATACATTGAGACCCTCGGCGACATTAAGCTGGAAGGAAACTTTGAGGTCCGTCAAAAATTATACAAATTCATTGAAGGTGCCATTTTTATGGATGCCGGAAACATCTGGCTGTTCAACGAAAACCCAGATTTCCCCGGAGGCAAAATATCCAACTCTTTTTACAAAGAAATATCTGCTGACGCAGGAATTGGCTTGAGACTGGATTTCAGTATACTTTTATTACGCTTTGATTTGGGAATGCCCATACGTGAGGCGTGGCTCCCCGAAAACGACAGATGGGTATTCGACCAGATTGCTTTTAGCAACAAAGACTGGAGAAGGAGAAATATGGTGTTTAATATAGGTATAGGATATCCCTTCTAAATAATCGCTGCTGATATCTTATCAATTGCAATTTGCTACTAATCCCTTCACCGACAATTTACCCCTGCTTACCGACTGATCACATTTCCCTGCCTAATTACCTTTTCCTTCTGCTATCGATGTAGATACATTTGTGTCAGAATATCAGGTTATGAGAAGGAATCAATTTAAGAATCGGGATTGGAACGACCCAAAGTGGCAGGATGAACTGAAGGAGTACCAGGAACACAGACAACGTAATAAAGTATTTTTCGGGATTGCAGTTGCAATGATTGGTGTGCTTTGGATCTTTAAGAGCATATTCAATATTCCATTCGACTGGGACCTGCAATGGCCATATGTGGTAATTGCAGTTGGTCTGTTGATAGGTTTGAAAAATAATTTCAGAAATTCAGCATGGTGGATCCTTTGCCTTATTGGTGGAGGGAACCTCATCGAAATGTATGCGCCACTGCATCGGGAGATTGTCTGGGCATCTATTTTGATAGTTGTCGGCCTTATAATTGCCTTCAGGCCACGTAAAAACAACTGTACTCCCCGGTTTAAAATGGACAGATCCATTTCGGCTGAGAACAATCTGAATATCGACATAACCTTTGGCGGAAGGAAGGAAATGATCACTTCGAAGAATTTTTCAAGTGGCAATGTATCTGTTACATTTGGCGGCTGCGAACTGAACTTTATGCAAGCTGACTTTGAGGGAACTGCAATACTGGATCTCCGTGTTTCCTTTGGCGGCGTAGAAATAATAGTTCCGGCTCACTGGCATATACAAAATGAGATAAATCCTTCTTTTGGCAATGTTGAAGACGAACGCAACATTCAAACCAGTCAGAGTATAGAAGTGAAACGAACATTGATTCTCCGTGGCAATTGCGCTTTCGGCAATGTCGAAATAAAATCCTACTAATTGTAAATGATTAATTATTAATGGTTAATTGCCAACCCGAAGGCAAACAACCATTAATATTTCAGCCAAACAAAAACAAATCCATAGAAGTACAATTAACAATTAATCATTACCCACTCATAGTTAACCACTCTTAATCAACCATAATATGAAGTCTTTTACCGCTCAAATCATTTACCGTATTGAATGTGAAGGTTTGCCAACTGACCAATACGAAGAACAATGGAGACTGGTTTATGCCGACAGCGACGATTCTGCACTTACCGAAGCGCGCAACGCGGGCATGAAGGAAGAAGCCACATTCATAGACAGACACGGCCGTACCATATGCTGGCGCATGCTGGCGGTAAAAGACCTTCAGCCAATTGAGCTAAAAAACGGAGGTCTGCTATTTTCAATGGTACGTGAACCAGAAATGGTAGCGGCTCCATTATGGATGGCTTAAAACATCTCCGGAATACCTAATACAACACGATTGGCATTGCTCACACTTGCCAATGATGTAATTTTATGAGAATCATTGTACAAGCCACTCGCATTTGCGCCTGATCAATAAACATATTCACTGGTTGCTACTATTGCTCATCCCATTGGGTGCGACCAAACATGTCTATTTGTTGCACAACATGTTTGGTTTCGACTGGAAGCTGTCTATTGATGACGCAGTTTGCAATATTCTCGTTGTCAGCTTGTCGGTCTGGAGCCTGATATTGCTGATAAAGGCCTACCCTACCAAGGTTACTATGTATTCCTACGCCTTGCTGATGGCGCTTGGGCTGAGTGTAGTTTCGGTTTATGCAGAGGTGTTACTACTAAAATGGTGGCTGAAACCCGACCCAAACTCCGGGTACTATCTTGATTGGCTACGGAACACACTACCGCTACGATTCCTGATGATTTGGATATTCTATTCCTGGATGGCGACAAACAGCGCATTGAGAAAAAGTATTACAGCTTTAAATACACGCTTCCAGCAACAAACAGATGCCACTTTATTACACAGGGAAGCTGAACTTTTTAAACTCAGACAACAGTTGCAGCCACATTTTCTCTACAATAGCCTGAACTCAATCAGCGCGTTGGTAATGATATCACCAGACAGGGCTCAGGATATGATCGGGAAACTGTCGGACTTTCTCAGGGGCTCAGTGAAACGCGAATCTGAGGACACTGTCCTACTTAATGAAGAACTCACTTATATAGAATCCTATCTGGCAATCGAGTCCGTGAGGTTTGGTGACAGATTGCAAGTGAAATTTGAAAAGAAATATGCCGATTCCGCCACGATACCACCCTTTTTGTTTCAACCGATCCTTGAAAATGCAATTAAGTTCGGTTTATATGGGCGTACAGGAACCGTTCAAATAATGATCAGCATTCAATCAGAACCGGGTATGCTGATCATAAAAATCAGTAATCCGTATGATGCAAGCATGCAGCCTCCGAGAGGTACGGGCTTTGGACTGGAAGGTGTTGGGCGGAGACTCTATCTATTATTTGGCAGGGCCGACCTGTTGGAAACACTAAAAGACGACAACAATTTCACCACAATTCTGAAAATACCTCAAAGCCATGTTTAAAGTCATATTGATAGATGACGAGCCGCTAGCCCGGCAACTCATCAGAGCCTTTCTCGCACCTTATTCACAACTTGAAGTCGTAGCCGAATGCGGCGACGGTTTTGAAGGTTTCAAAACCATTCAAGAACTTAGGCCAGACCTGGTGTTTCTCGATGTGCAGATGCCCAGAGTAAATGGTTTCGAAATGCTGGAACTTCTGGAAAATCCACCCGCGGTAATTTTTACAACGGCGTTCGATGAATATGCGCTGAAAGCATTTGAAACTCACGCAATTGACTATATCCTCAAACCTGTTACCCGGGAACGGTTTGATAAAGCTGTTCAAAAATGGTTGAGTCAGGCAGGAGAAAAATCTACGCCGCAGGTTTCTGCAGTCATAGAAAATAGTGTGTACGAGGGCTACCAGCACAGGATTGTTGTAAAGGACAATAGCGCTATCCGTATTATACCAGCACAAGATATTTTCTATATAGAGGCCAGCGATGATTATGTAAAAATCTTCACCAGGGATGGCACTTACTTGAAGAAGAGTACGTTGTCCCACATCGAACAAACGCTTGACCCTCTTCAATTTGCCAGGGTGCACCGTTCATTCCTGGTGCCCGTCAGCCAATTATCAAAAATAGAGCCTTATGAGAAAGAAAGTCACATTGCATTATTGCATTGTGGTGCAAAAGTGCTGGTAAGTAAAAGCGGTATGTCAAAACTAAAAACCATGCTGGGTTGGTAAAATATGTGTTAAACAACCTAATTTGGCCATATTCCTGACCAAATCTTCATAAAAAAACTTATCTTTAACCAGAGATTTTCGCAGGATTAAAGAATATTTTGTATCTTGTAACTCTTTTTTAGTACTTAATTTGTGTAACCCGTAGTTTATTTAGGATAAGCGCATATGAATATTTTTGTTGGCAATCTCAATCCGGAAACAGTAGCCGATGGCCTCCGTACTCTTTTTTCAGAGTTTGGCGAAATTTTATCTTCTAAAGTGATCATAGACAACGCCACCGGCATGTCCCGGTGTTTTGGTTTTGTTGAAATTGCTGATACCATAGCAGCTCAAGATGCGATCGACAATCTCGATATGAGTTTTTTCGAAGGCAATATTATCTCCGTAAAGGAAGCAAAACAAAGTAATACCCGTCCGGCACCAGGTGGTGGCTACAATGCAAACAGAGGAGGATCTGGTGGTTCTGGTGGCCAGCGACCGTTCAGGCCCGGCCCTCCGCGTCAGGGTGGCGGCGGTGGCTACAACAACAATTACAACAAGAACTACTAGTTTTATATAAAAGACTAAGGAAACCATCTGGAACAATAGTTTCAGGTGGTTTTTTCATGCAATGCCAATTGGGTTTCCCAAAATCTTTAAATATCTATCGAACACCGATTCCCGCACTAATAATTTAACAATTTCCAGTTCTGCACCCGGCATGATTTTTGAACGATTATTATTGGCAAAGGGCATATACTAAAGATGCCCCGGAGAACCGGGGCATCTTTAGGTGGGTATCATTTTTTCCGTTTAGGCATAAATAAGATTACACATCCATTTACAAGGGCCAACCAACGAACAAAAAATCTGCTACCTAAAAACGTATACCCTTGTACAATCGAATATTTGTTTAGGTAACAAATTCAATGCAATCTACCGTTGATACCCATTTATTTCCAAAAAAACTTCACGAACGGTCGTTTTTCTTCACGAACGGTAAAAAACGGTGCCTTTTCATTAACATATACAATTGAAATTAAACCGTATTGGCGTAAAAAATAGCAGGGAAAGCCGTAAAAAACAGTCTAAAAACCTGATGGGGCAAACCAACAAACCACTTATTTACGCATAATCGCTAACTTAGCCACCCAATTAACCGGTGACTCAATGAGAAAATCAATAGGTATCCTTTTTATAATATTTAGTTGCTTCGCTTCCTGCAGTGAGGATGATATAGCGCCCATTCAAAAACACTGCAAAGAAATTACGAGCAATATTTCAACATACAAAACCAAAACAATTGACCTTACTGGCCTCACGGATCAATCAGGGGCAATCATTGGCTATTTTAAGGATAAAGACCTGATGATGGCTAACGTTACTACTACAACAGACTCAGGAAGGACTTCAGATACTTATTACTTTGATGATGAAAAAATTTGTTGTGCGCAAATGGAAGTTTACTCTTTCAATAAACCTACATTTTATACCCAGGAAGTAGCTGCGAAAAATGGAGACTCCGTCTACTACGACGACAAAAAAACGGTCAGGAAAGTAAGCTACTTCTATTTTTATGAAAAAAGGCTCATAAAGTGGATCAATCAGGATAATCAGGTTGTGCCTGATAATGACCGCAAATTCCAGTACCAGCGTGGCTGCCTGCTCAACGATGCAGAAAAACTGGTTAAAATGCTAAAGGAACAAAATTCCTGACCAGCCTTGAAGTATATATTGTCACTAATAAATTTAGCCGCCTAAGCATTTAATTTAGACTATTGTTTTGCGAGTCTTTACTATAGAAAAAACATGCATAAAAACAGCAACTGGCATAAGAAATCCAGCGAGATAAGTGTACGGAAACAGACCAAAGCCAGAATTTAAAATACTCTCGTTTTGATGCCAGAACGATGGGAAATAGGCTTTTGTCATAAATATAAATACGACCACAGAGAGGGTCAAAAAACCTGCACCATTCCATATATACAAAACAGGCCTATTGACTTTTCTCCCCTTAAATGCAAGGGCACCAACAAACGGGGCAGAAAGGCCGATCAAAACATCGAAGTTATAGCCATCAAATGTTGCTTCCTGAGGGACCATATTGTTCATGAACAGCCCCAGAAGCAACAATTCTACTATGATTCGAAAACTTTGAAAATATACAACCCACCTCCCCGGTGTTTGGTCGACTATCCAGTTGAATTTTCCACTTCTGAAAAAGAAAACAATAAAGGCAAACGCTGGAAAAACTAATAAAAGCGGCACCCGAGGGGGAAAAGAAAATGATGAAAATACCCCTCTGACTGATAAAATGCCGATATATGCCAACCAAAGTATAAGGACTGCGGCTGCGTTAATTCTTACGGATTTTCGTTGGACTGTGCTTTCAAAAGCATTGGACGAGAGTTTCCAGAGCCCGGCATAAATTGCCAGGGCCACGGCGACAGTCAATATTAGAAACCCTATTGCTAACATAATTTCGATTTTTATGCAAAACTAGCCCAGGTGCTACCGCAAAAACTATCCAAAGTTGCTATTTTCTGATTTTAGATCGCCTTTCTGAACTGCAGCGGAGCAATACCATAATTCTTCTGAAAGGATTTGATGAATGAATTAGGATATTCAAAACCCAGCAAATCTGATATCTCGTTGATGCTGCAACCCGAAGTTTTAAGTAGAGCTGCTGCCTTTTGCATCCTAACACCCGTAAGATACTGGTATGGTGAGCAACCATAAAGAGC
Source organism: Flavipsychrobacter stenotrophus (assembly GCA_947379685.1). Classification (GTDB taxonomy): domain Bacteria; phylum Bacteroidota; class Bacteroidia; order Chitinophagales; family Chitinophagaceae; genus Flavipsychrobacter; species Flavipsychrobacter stenotropha_B. Next base: position 8,415 of record CANCOG010000100.1, read on the forward strand.
CTTAAACATGCGCATAAAATGGAACTTTGACATTGCCGTTTCCCGGCACAGTTCATCAAGGTTAAGAGGTGATGCGTAATTGGAGTGCATATAGTCTTTTGCCATCGCGAGCCGGGCAAATAGTTCCCCCTGACCAACACGGCTGACCAGGGGCAATCGGGAGGCTGCAAGTTTCACCTGCTCATTTTCCGATAACACATGGAGCATTATTTCAGCAAGGATTGCATCAAATCTTTCAGTTTCATCTGCTCCGGACTCACCTAACCGGGCAATTAAAGAGTTGATTCTATCATCTTTCTGATAAAGTTGGGTAAATAATTTATTGCTGGTTTTAGCTTGATATGGATCAGACAACAGCGAATCAGCAGATCGAATGAAGCTGTTGACAAAACCTTCAAAAAACTCTTTATTAATATGAATATTGAATATTTCAGTCTGATGGATGTTGTCTACGATCAGATCATATTGGTCTCCGGGCTGGGTTAGTAAAAAGTTATCGGTCTCTATACGGTATTGGTGCCCGTTTACAGAACAAAAGCTATGCCCTTTTACATTGAGGAACAAGGAGTATGGGCTTTCAACTCCCGTTCTACTTACTTCCCGACACCGTACATTCAGTGCCACATTCATCCATGCATTACCGCCACCCTCCGAAACGTCATTTCTGAGGTTTCGTACCAGATTAATGTCGGGAAATTGTCTGAGGAGCATGGAGGCGAAAAATTAGTACTACACCAACTCTTTCAATTTTTCTACAACAACATCTACTTCTTCCTTTGTGTTATGTCTGCTGAAAGAAAAACGAATGGGTACCAGGTCTTGTTCTTCTCCATTATATAATGCCTTAATAACGTGGCTAAGTGAATTAGCTCCACTGGTACAGGCACTGCCGCCACTCACACAAATACCGGCCATATCCAGGCTAAACAACAGCATATCAGATTTTTCGGTGCGAGGGAACGAAACGTTGAGTACAGTATATAAACTCTTACCAAGGGTATCGCCATTCAAGACTATACCGGGGAAATTTGCTTTCAATTGTTCAGCCATGTAGGTCTTCACCCCGTTTACATAGGCGCTATCCTGCTCATACCTGGCAGTCGCACCTTCAAGGGCTTTAGCGAAGCCAATAATACCATATATATTTTCGGTACCGGCACGCATATTGCGTTCCTGCGCTCCGCCATTTATATATGGCTTGATGTGTATATTTTCGTTTATATAGAGAATACCCGTTCCTTTTGGCCCATGAAATTTATGGCCTGCTCCATTTAGGAAATGTACATAAGTTTCCTTAAGGTTGAATGGATAATGGCCTACGGTTTGCACCGTATCGGAGTGGAAAATCGCGTCATATTTTCTGCAAAGTTCGCCTACGGCCTTAATATCCAACAAATTACCAATTTCGTTGTTTGCATGCATCAGTGTCACAACGGTACGTTCTGGGCTGGTGGCCAGCAATTCTTCCAGATGGCGCATATCGATATGTCCATTTTCAGTAAGATTCACATAGCTCAACCGTGCTTGTCCGGAATGCTGCAGATATTCCACAGTATGTAACGTAGCATGATGTTCTATAGCGGATGTAATAATGTGCCCGCATCCCAGATCCCTAACGGAAGCGTTAAGTGCAGTATTTGTACTTTCTGTTCCTCCAGAAGTGAAGAATATTTCGCCAGGATTTGCATTCAGGATTCGCGCAACACTTTTACGAGCATTTTCTATTGCCAGCTTAGTCTCCCGTCCGTAAGAATATATCGACGAAGGATTACCAAATTTCTCTGTCAGAAAAGGCATCATAGATTCAAGAACTTCAGGGTCAAGTGCGGTTGTTGCAGCATTATCAAAATAAATCCGGCTCATTATCAACTTTTGTTTTTGCTTGGGAATGTGCAAAATTAGCCTATTCCGCGATATTTTAGCATAGGAACTCCCCCATGTAGCATTGAGGATTAACATTTCTGCTGACAATAACCAGTTGAACATGAGCTTTTAACCATCAGCACCAGTGTTACCACCCGATGAGACTGAAAAATCCTGTGGCGGCTCGTTCAAAATGCTCTGTTCCATAAGCATAAATTTTCGCCTGCGCCATTTCCTGAAATACTGGATACCCATATCAATACCCTGTATTAACAAAGCCAGAAGAAGGAGAATACCGAGACCCGGCAGCCATTCACCACTTGCCACACCCATGAGTTGAATTGTGTTCATAGCTAATAGATTTGTATGTAATATAGTAACTATTTAGGAAAACACCGCGCATTTTAACGCAAATTAACAATTATCAAACTGTAGGATTGGAATAGCTAATTATCTGAAAAATGGTAGGAATCATTGTCAAGGAAAGTCTTTTCAAGACGTTGCAATTTCCTGATGTTTCTAGCTTTTACATATCTGATGCACCTTTCTGCCAATTGAAACAGACAGCCGGCGATGAGCAGAACCCATAAAATGGGCAGCCAATTACCGTTTCCATACCCACCCATTAATAAAATAGCCATCTTTACAAAAATTGACAAAAAAAACACAATGATATACCCAGACACCAAATAAAGCAAATAAAAAACAGTACGAGACTATCGGAATGAATTTTAAACTGCTCCTACCCTACCGATTTTAAGGAACAATTTCCACGTAATTTTTCGATCGAAATTGCTATCCTTCCATGGCACCTTCAGTTCATTCAATAGCGGAGTAGTTGGATTTGTTCCGTGCTCTGTTATGAACCGTTGCGTGGCCGACCATGTATTGAGATAACCAATAAAGTCATAGAGATTCATTTGCTTTTCCACAAAAAAATCAGGGGCTGCAATTTGCGTGAATGGGAAAGGAATGGTGGTATATCCCTTTTCCACTAACCGGTTTTCCTCCCTCCAGTATTTATCTAAAGTAACATCATGGAAATTCTGAATTAAGGGGTCGATTTCGGGGGTAATTGCAGGTAAGCAATATGCCCAGGCTGCTATAATGCCATTAGGTTTTACCACTCGGCCCACCTCTTTATAAAAAACGTCAAAATCGAACCAATGCAATGCATTAGCTACGGTTAGCAGATCAACAGAGGCATCTGCCAGTGAATTTCGCTCCGACGTTTCAACCCTGTAAATGACCTTATTATGAAGAATGGCATTTTTTATCTGCTGTTCGCTTGGGTCTGTTGCAATTACGCGATCAAAAATGCGGCAAGACTAAATGCCGCCTGCCCATTGCCGGTACCACAATCCCACGCCAGCTCCTGCTTATCTGTAAGCCCGGCTAGAAAAGCAAATAAGCCTGACGGATAGTTAGGCCTGTGTTTCAGGTAGATATCTGATTGCTTAGAAAAATTGTCTTTGAAAACGTGCATATTATTCCATTTGGTGACAAGCCGGGCGCTTTGTAATTCTAAATTAACGAATAGGGCTGAATAAAAAAAGTTTTTGAGGGAGATATCTCACAAAAACAAGTGAGAGTTAGTACTTTAAACCGGGTAACATTGGATTTTTGACAAACTTTTTCAGGAAATTTCGATAATG
>CANCOG010000101.1 GCA_947379685.1 Flavipsychrobacter stenotrophus
AACAGGAACACCAACGTCACTGTGCGTCGGCGCCTCGGAAAACTTCTCTGAAACAGGTTCTATTTCAGGAGGTGGTACATTAACGTCTTATTCATGGACAGGACCCGATGGCTATAGCAGCACAGGTGCAGGGCCAACACTGAATCCTCCGCCAACGTTTACACCTTCTACCACTGCAGCCAGCGGTTATTACAGCCTGACTGTAACATACCCGGGGACAGGTTGTACCAGCCTTGCTGTAGCATCGCCATTTATAACAGTAAATGATACCGCTACCCCAGTAATCGGCGGCACCTTGAATGCGTGTGTAGGTGCATCGAGCACACTGACAACCAGTATACCTTCAGGCACTTGGTCCAGCAGCAGTTCAGCTGTTGCAACCATTGATCCAACACTGGGCATCGTAACTGGTGTAACTCCAGGTACTGCAACCATAAGCTATACATCGCCGTGCGGACTTGTAGGGACAGCAACATTTACAGTCAACACAACACCAGCAGCCATAACCGGCGTTGCAAGCCTCTGTGTTAGCTCAACTACCACGCTTGGCAATACTGTTGGTGGCGGTACATGGACAAGCTCAAACATTTTTGTTGCTACGATAGGCAGCAGCTCCGGCTTTTTAACCAGTGGTGCTTCAAGCGGTACTACAACTATTTCCTACAGTATAGGTAGTTGTACATCTACTCTCGCATTTAGTGTGAGTAATCTCTCCCCATCGGCTATTTCGGGTGCAAGTAGTGTTTGTGCAGGGCTGACAACCGCTTTAACTGACCCGACTCTTGGTGGCTCGTGGTCGAGCAGCAATGCAAGCCTGGCGACAGTCGATGCCACTACGGGCGTTGTTACCGGGGTAGCATCTGGGTCATTAACTATTACCTATTCTACCGGGTGTGGCGCCGATGCGACACAAGGCATGACCGTAAACGGCACCTCAATAAGCATCAGCAATAATGGTCCACTTTGCAGCGGAAGCACTTTAAATCTCTCAGCTACAGTTGCAGCAGGCACTTATGCATGGAGCGGCCCTAATGGCTTTACATCGACATTGCAGAACCCTTCGTTGTCAAATGTAGCAGCTTCAGCCTCTGGAACCTATTCGTTCAGCGCAACGGTTAGCGGATGTACCAGTTCAGCCAGAACATTCGTAGTTGTCGATTCTACACCTTCAGTGACAGTAACAGCAACCCCAACGGCAATTTGTGCTGCTGGTTCATCTGCACTTTCAGATGTTGTAAATGCCCCAACGGGAACTATTGTATATGCAGTTCCCTATTCGTTAGCTACATTAACTTCACCAACAACCTTGAACAGCGCGTCCTCATGGACCGGCGGTAACGACGATGGTTATATAAATGTTTCAATTCCGTTCAGCTTCAGCCTCTATGGTACTAGTTATAGCTCCGTAAACATCTCACCAAACGGATATGTCAACTTTGCAACACCGTTTTCCAGTGGAGGATATACTGCAATGGCGTTACCAACAACAAGCAGTTCGGCCCCAAAGAGCATGATCGCTCTTTTCTGGCATGACATGGCTGTAACAAGTGGTACTATTACTTATGGCACCATGGGCGTGGCACCAAGCCGCAAATTCATTATTAATTACAATGCAGTACCCGATGCCTCTTCCAGCCAGACAAATACTGGTCAGATAGTGCTTTACGAAACAAGCAACGTTGTAGATGTACTGGTATCAAATACATCATCATCTTCCAAAACATGCGGAATTCAAAACAGCAGTGGTACAGTCGCCCAAACAGCAAGCGGAGAAAATGCAGGAACTTATGCAGTTACTTCTGATGCACCACAGGGATGGCGCTTTGTTACTCCTGTCTACCATTACACATGGTCACCAGGCACAGGACTGTCAGGCACAACAATTAGCAATCCAACCGCATCAGGATTATCATCGTCACAAACATATACGGTAACAACAACCGACCAGTATAGCAGCTGTACAACCGGTGCAGTCAACAGTCTGCCTTTGACGGTAAATCCTGTTCCTGTTATTGCATCGATTTCTCCCTCTTCAGCTAACTTGTGCGTAGGCGGCAGTGCTGTCCTGACAGCGGGTTCAATTACAGGAGGTGCCGGTGCGTTTGTATCCTATGTTTGGACAGGGTCCGATGGCTATACGAATACCATTACCTCAGTAACGACAACTACAGTAACTGTTTCACCTACAACTTCTGCAACCTATAGCGTAGTTGCCAATTATTCTGCACCAGGCTGTACAGGTGTAACTCCTGCAACTACTTCGTTCACTGTTGCAGCACAACCCGGTATCACCTCGGTTACCCCTTCTCCTGCCACATTATGTACCGGCGGAACGCTTTCCTTTACATCCGTAACAACCGGAGGTGCAGGTGCGCCAACCTATTCATGGAGCGGGCCAGACATCACAACGACCTCCAGCGGAACATCAACTTCACCAACGTTTACGCCATCATTAACCGGCACCAATGCGTATAGCCTTACATTGAGCTACAATGGGATAGGATGTAACAACGCCTCTGCGGTAACTAGCGTTACCGTAACGCCTACGCCTACAATTACCCTGGGTGGAATGCCTAGTATTTGCCAGGGGACTACTACTGCAACCATCTCTTATTCGGCATCAACCGGGAGTCCAACAACTTATGCCATCACCTGGTCAGGTGCCGCGATTACCGAAGGATTTTCAAACGTAGGTGCAGCAGGTTTGTCGGGCGGTATCATTTCGATATCAGTACCATCGGGAGCTTCCGCAAGTTCCTATTCCGGATCATTGACGGTATCAAATGGCACTTGTACAAGCACAACCTATTCCATCTCGGTCACTGTTGCAGCTTACCCATCAGCATCGGTCGGGACGCCAACAGCACCATGTGTAGGTTACGCAACCAACGTAGTATTCTCTGGAACCAGCGGTGCCGATGTTGACTATAATATAGATGGTGGCTCTACTTCTACCGCAACATTGACTGGCGGTACTTACAGCCTGAGCACCGGTGCAATTTCAGGCACACACAATTATACTCTGATCAATGTTCACAATGCAGTTTGTACAACAGCAGTTGGCACAACAGTCACTGTGACACCAACACCAATGCAGTGGGCCGGGACAGTATCCATAGACTGGAATAACGCAGCCAACTGGACATGCAGCTTTGTACCAGGGGCCTCAGATAATGTGACCATACCTGCAGGTACTCCATTCGCCCCGGAAATTTCGGCCTCAGGCAGCGGGACTACCGGAGACCTGACAATAGCATCAGGCGTTGCAGTTACAGTTAACAGCAGTGCTACCCTGCACGTAAAAGGTAACCTTTCGAATAGTGGAAGCGTAGCTGGAGCGGGAACACTAAGCATGGACAATACTTCTGCTCAAACTGTGAGTGGATTTGGTTTCGTGAACAATTTCGACGTCAACAACGCTGCAGGCATCACAGTAAACTCAGCATCAAGATTAACCGTCAAAAAAGTACTATCTATTACATCAGGAACACTTGCAACTGGTGACAGTGTTGTACTTTATTCTGACAGTACCGGCACAGCGCGTGTTGCCCCATTACCATCGGGCACACCAATCAGCGGCATTGTAAAGGTGAATCAGTACATAACAGGCACACGCAGGGCATATCGCTTCTGGGCTCATCCGTTCAACAATTTCATACCGCTGAGCCAGCTCACCAATTACATTGACATTTCAGGGCCAGGAGGAGCAGCTAACGGATTTACTACTACTGCGTCTAATGCACCTTCATCTTACTGGTACAACACATATGCGGGTAACTCTTCTTTGCCATATGATATTGGCTGGAGGCAGTTTGCCAGCGCATATGCGACACCGGACTCCAACGAGTTCAAGAGATACCAGGGTATTCGTGTTTATTACCGTGGGTCGAAAGGACAAGGTCTCAGTTTTGCAGCTTACACACCGTCACCAACTACAGTTAGTCAATGGGGTGTGTTGAATCAGGGCACTCAGGACATCACAATGGCTCGTGGTAGTTCCATTTTGCAGGATTATAACATGGTAGGTAACCCATACCCTTCACCTGTTGATATAGGTACTGTAATTTTCAATGCTGCTGCTGCTGGCCGTATCAATGGTGCTTACTTCTATATCTGGAATCCATTCCTGGGCGTAGCGGGCGGATTCACTCCAAATGCGTACTCTACAGGAGGAGGATCTCCGGCTGCTATCCCTTACTATCTTCAAGCCAACGATGCCTTTCAGGTACGTGCTTTGCATGATGGCGACCAACTCAACTTTGCAGAATCCAATAAATCGGCGACCATCTCCAGTGCGTATAGCCTGATGAAGGCACGTCAGGATTTTGTATCACTTTATGTATATGATCTCAACTACCACCCTTATGACATGCTTTTCGTTAAGTTCGACGACGCAGCCACAAGTGAAGAAGATGTTAAGTATGATGGCGGCAAGCCATCGGGCGCTGATTTTAACTTCTATAGCTGGTCAACAGATCATCATAAGCTAGTGGTGGATGCCCGTCCATACAAAGCAGAAAGCACGATCCCACTGGGAATATCGGGCAATTACGTTCAGGACTTCGTCATCAAAGTTGAAAATCTGGCTGTGCCTAAAGATGGAAGGGTTTACCTGCATGACAAGCTGCTGAAACAATTCGTGTTGCTGCAGCAGGGAACTGAATACCGTTTTTCTGTAACAACCGATCCAAGTACGCAAGGTGACGAAAGGTTTGAACTGAGCATTGAACCATCAGAAGTTGCGCCTATTAAGACCAACAAGTCACTGCAAGTTTCAATGACTCCAAACCCTGCTACCGACGAAGTAAAGATCACGTTCTCTTCGGCAAAGGCGGAAAAAGTTGGCATCAGGATTACTGACCTTTCTGGTATCAGCGTATTCAACAAGGAGCTTGGAGTAAAACAAACTGGCTCTGTGGCAGTTCCGTTAAGCAACCTGGCATCAGGAGTTTATATGGTTGAATTGACCAGTGGAAATGAAAAAGTAATAGAAAAACTGATAAAAGAATAAGGTTTAGTTTGGTTTGAGTTCAAAAGGGGGTAACCGCAAGGTTGCCCCCTTTTTTTATGGTCAATAGGGCGGCCAAAACTATCGATTAGCAATACAATGAAGTTTTTAGCCGCACCTACCAAAGGAACAATTCTCACCTCATTGGAGTTACCACTTTATCCATTTATAGAAGCACTTCCTTGAAACACGTTTTTGATTTTACGCAATATTTAATTTTTAATAAAAACCCAAAAAATGCCCAAAACGGGAATTAGAAGACACAATCCTTTGTCAATTTTCATATCAAAAATCAACTAATTTACCCAAGTTTTCCATAAAATAAAGCCCCAAAAACACCTTCGGCAACAACACATACAAAGTTAATACACACGAAATAGACTGACAATCAACGCAAAAAGCTCCGATTAAGGTCCAAAATTAACCCCAAAAAAACATAATACATAATTCATACACGTAACAATTTTGTTTTCAACCACATAAAACTGGCTCGATTCTTTTAAGACATCTCTAAATGACAGAACAAAAACAAAAATCGATTCACAATTTAAAACCAAGAAAAATGAGGACAAAATGGTTACTTTTTGTAACAACGATTATTTTATTGACCTGCCCGCGGCAAAACTTCGGTCAGGCGCCCAATTTGGGCTCTACAGCAGGCTTTGTACTCTTTACCGGAGTAGGGGCCATCACTAACGGCGCAACGCCAATTTATTTAACGCACCTCACTGGCAATGTAGGTTCGAACAGCGGAGCAGCAACAGGATTCGGCAATGTAGATGGCGTATTGTACAGTGGAGACGCTGTAACCGCCACAGCAACAGCGGATCTGACTATTGCAAACATTTATCTGGATACGATCACACCCACCTCCCACCCCTCGTCGGCAGCATTGGGTGGCGGTGCTACGATGTCACCAGGTGTTTACGCATACGCAGGTGCGGGAACATTGACGGGTAACCTTTTCCTTGATGCCGCTGGCGACACGAACGCGGTATTCATCTTTCAGTTTCCCGGAACAAACCCGTTTGACCCGGCACCGAACTCAAATGTAATTCTAATTAACGGAGCCAAAGCTTGTAATGTCTTCTGGAAAGTAGGCGGCGCAATAGGCGCGATATCGTCTGGCACCAACTCAACATTGAGGGGTACATTTATTTCAAACGGCGCAATCAACCTCTATACCGGTGACACGCTGGAAGGCAGAGCGTTATCTACAATAGGAGCTATTTCTGTACTGGGAACTGGTGGCATTGTCGCATTTACGCCAATTGGTTGCGGAAGCACACATCTTACAGGACCCGCAGCTCCTCCATTGGGGCCAGATAAATACTTTGCAATTCTATCTAAAAGCGGTGCAGTGACAGATAATGGTACTTCACACATAACTGGTGATGTTGGTTCAAACTCTGCAGCTCCAACAGGTTTCACTGCTGCATTTATCAACGGTACACTACACGGTTCACCCGATGCTGTAACAGCAACAGGCGCAGCATATCTCGATACTATTTACAACTACCTGGACGGCTTGGCTTATGATATTGAGCTACTTGACCCGGCTGATTTCGGCCATGACCTTGTACTCACACCACACACTTACCTTCTGGGGGCAGCTACAACGCTGACCGACACATTAATTTTGAATGCAGAGGGTGATGCCAATGCGGTTTTCGTTTTCCAGGTATCCGGAGCATTATCGACAACAGCATCATCTCTCGTAAAACTTATTAATGGAACGCAGGCCAAGAATGTATACTGGAAAGTGACTGGCGCAACCACCGTTGCTACAAACTCAATTTTCAATGGTAATATAGTAGGTGGTGGCGGAGCCGCTGCAATCTTATTTGCTTCAGGCGCCAAATCGACTGGCCGTTTATTAACTACCAGTGGAGCAATTACAACAAACGGGAACACTATTAATGCCGATGTTTTTCCTACAGCAGGACCAATAACGGGCAATTCAACAGTTTGCGTTGGCGCTAATGATACACTTTCGGGTGTAGATACTGGTGGTGTATGGCATGCCAGCAACACTCATGCTACGGTTATTTCAGCTGGAGTTATCAGAGGTGTTAGCGCTGGAATTGATACAATTCGCTATATCGTAACCAATAGGTTTGGACCTGATACAGCAACATACATTGTTACTGTCAATCCATTACCTGTTTCTACAGTTTCCGGCCCATCAACTGTATGTACCGGTTCATTTATCACCCTGGTAACCGGCACAGACACTGTTGGTGTATTCAGCCGAAGCAACACTAATGGCACTATCTCCTCAGGCGGTGTGTTTACGGGTGCTACAGCGGGATTAGACACCATTACTTATATTGTAACGAATACATGTGGAGCAGATACTTCAACTAAAATAATCAGTGTAATTGCTGCACCGGCTGTTGCCCCGATTGCCGGGCCATCGACAGTTTGTATAGGCACACCTGCAACAATGACGGATGCTACTTCAGGTGGCAGCTGGTCGAGCAGCAACCCTGCAAGAGCAACCGTAAATTCAGGTGGTATTGTAACTGGCGTAACCGCCGGCACCGCAACAATTAGTTATATTGTCACGAATACTTGCGGTGCTGATACAGCTACCAAGGCTATTACAGTAAGTCCGGCTCCTAACGCAGGAACCATCACAGGTGCATCAACAGTATGCCCTGGATCAACGACTACTCTTTCCGATGCAACTACAGGTGGTACATGGAGCGCAACCAATTCACATGCTACAGTTGTAGCTGGCGTTGTCACTGGTATAACAGCTGGAATTGACACGATCCGATACATTGTATCGAACACTTGCGGTGCCGACACTGCTACAAAAACAATTACTGTTTTAGCATTGCCAAATGCAGGAACCATTTCTGGTCCGTCTACAGTTTGCCCGACGTCAACGATTACCTTGACTGACGCAACCACTGGCGGAACATGGAGTGCTAGTAATGCCCATGCTACAGTTGTTGCTGGGGTTGTTACAGGGATTTCAAACGGATTAGATACAATAATCTACACTGTTACAAATACTTGTGGAACGGATACTACTACTAAAACCATCAATGTTAGCTCAACGCCTAATGCAGGAACAATATCTGGCCCTTCAACAGTTTGTATTGGTTCTACCATTACATTGACTGACGGAGTAACTGGCGGTGTTTGGACAGCAACGAACACCCATGCAACAGTAGTTGCAGGTGTAGTTACCGGCATCTCAACAGGCGTTGATACTATAGTATATACAGTTACAAATTCATGTGGAACGGATACAACTACAAAAACAATTACAGTAGGACCGTTGCCTAATGCTGGTGTAATAACTGGTGCTGCAACTGTTTGCGCGGGTTCAACAACAACGTTAACTGACGCTACAACTGGCGGAACCTGGAGTGCTACAAACACAAAAGCATCAGTAAGCACAACAGGAGTTGTTACTGGCATCGTAGCCGGAATTGACACAATCAGATACATTGTATCGAACACTTGTGGAGCCGACACAGCTACCAAATCAATTACTGTTTTAGCATTACCAAATGCAGGAACCATTTCTGGTCCCTCTACAGTTTGCCCAACGTCAACAATTACTTTGACTAACGCTACTACCGGTGGAACATGGAGTGCAAGTAATTCTCACGCTACTGTTGTAGCCGGTGTAGTTACTGGGATTTCAAACGGCCTGGATACTATAATCTACACGGTTACAAATACCTGTGGAACAGATACAACAACCAAAACCATTAATGTTAATTCAACCACAAATGCGGGAACGATTTCAGGACCGTCCACAGTATGTGTTGGTTCAATCATTACATTAACTGACGGTGTAGCAGGTGGAGTATGGACTGCAACAAACACCCATGCAACTGTGGTTGCAGGTGTGGTTACCGGCCTCACTTCAGGCGTTGATACAATAGTGTACACAGTCACCAATTCATGTGGAACGGATACAACTACAAAAACAATTACAGTAGGACCGTTGCCTAATGCTGGTGTAATAACGGGTGCAGCTACTGTTTGTACTGGTTCAAATACAACACTTAGCGATGCCACAACTGGCGGAATATGGAGTGCTACAAACACACATGCCACTGTAAACACAACCGGCGTTGTTGCTGGCATCACTGCTGGACTTGACACCATAAGGTACATAGTAACTAACGCTTGTGGAGCGGATACGGCTACCAAAACAATCAACGTTTTAGCACAACCCAATGCAGGAACAATTTCTGGTCCTTCTACAGTTTGCCCAGCATCAACAATTACATTAACGAACGCTACAACAGGTGGAACATGGAGCGCAAGCAATGCCCATGCTACAGTTGTAGCAGGTGTTGTTACAGGAATTTCAAACGGATTAGATACAATAATCTACACTGTTACAAATACTTGTGGAACAGACACAACAACCAAAACCATTAATGTTAATTCAACCACAAATGCAGGAACGATTTCTGGTCCTTCTACAGTATGTTTTGGTTCAACTATTACGTTAACTGATGGTGTAGCAGGTGGAGTATGGACCGCAACAAACACCCATGCAACTGTTGTTGCAGGTGTCGTTACCGGCCTCTCAACAGGCGTTGATACTATAGTGTACACTGTCACAAATTCATGTGGAACGGATACAACTACAAAAACAATTACAGTAGGACCATTGCCTAATGCTGGTGTAATAACGGGTGCAGCTACGGTTTGTACTGGTTCAAACACAACACTTAGCGATGCTACAACTGGCGGAACATGGAGTGCTACAAACACACATGCCACTGTAAACACAACCGGCGTTGTTGCTGGCATCACTGCTGGAATTGACACTATAAGGTACATTGTATCGAACGATTGCGGAGCGGATACGGCTACCAAAACAATCAACGTTTTAGCACAACCCAATGCAGGAACCATTTCTGGTCCTTCAACGGTTTGTACCGGAAACACAATCGCATTAACTGACCCAGCGACAGGTGGTACATGGAGCGCAAGCAACACAAATGCTGCTGTAGTAGCAGGTATTGTAACTGGCCTCGCAACTGGTGTTGATACAATAATCTACACAGTTACTAACACATGTGGAACAGACACAACGACTAAGACAATTACGGTAAATCCACAGCCAAATGCAGGAACTATTTCAGGCCCGGCAGGCGTATGCGTAGGATCTACTATCACGTTAACCGGCGGCGTTGCTGGCGGGACATGGAGCAGCAATAACACCCATGCAACTGTTGTTGCAGGTTTGGTAACTGGTCTTAGTTCAGGTATCGATACGATTGTATACACAGTAACCAATTCATGTGGCACTGATACTACAACCAAGACAATCACAATAAATCCGCTACCAAATGCTGGAACCATAACAGGCGCTTCAACAGTTTGTGAAGGTGCTTCAACATCTTTGTTTGATGGCATCACAGGTGGTTCATGGATCAGCAGCAATTCTCATGCTACCGTTTCTGGCGGCACCGTAACGGGTGTTTCTGCTGGCATCGATACAATTGGATATATCGTCACCAATTCTTGTGGTTCAGATACTGCAACGAAGATCATGACGATTAACCCAATGCCAAATGCAGGAACGATTTCAGGTCCATCAGGTGTTTGTGTTTCATTTACGATCACATTAACTGACGGCATAGCAGGTGGAACATGGAACAGTACAAACGTTGCAATAGCAACAGTTGCAGGCGGAGTAGTAACAGGTGTTAGTTCAGGTACTGATACGATCCGGTTCATTGTATCCAATTCTTGTGGCAGCGACACTGCGTCAAAGATCATAACGGTCAATCCTTTACCTAATGCTGCTACAATTACTGGTGCAAACGTAGTATGCGTAGGAGCTACAACAACCATGACAGACGGCGCCTTCGGTGGCACCTGGAGCACAAGCAATTCGAATGCTTCAATCTCTATCTCAGGGGTAGTAACAGGAGTAACCGCCGGTGCTGTAACCATCAGATATATTGTGAGTAACGGTTGCGGAATTGATACAGCAACAAAAGCAATCACAGTAAATCCATTGCCTAATACCGGAATAATTTCAGGTCCAACTTCGGTTTGTGTAGGTTCAACTATAACATTGACTGAAACAGTAACTGGCGGTGCCTGGAATAGCACTAATGCAAAAGCCTCAGTAGCTGCCGGAATTGTAACTGGCAACACTAGCGGACTTGACACGATCAGGTATTATGTAACTAACAGTTGCGGAACAGATTTTGCTTCATTAGAAATAAAAGTGAATGCAAATCCTATATTGACAAGCACTTTGACTTCAGCACCTATATGCGACAGTACGATGTTCAGTTACATTCCAACCAGCGATACTGGCACTGCGACTTTCACATGGACTCGTCCGGTGACTACCGGAATTGCTAATGCTGCAGGCAGTGGCGCAGGAAATATTCTTGAGTCATTAATCAACAGTTCAACAATACCGCAAGTAGTTACTTATACTTACACTACTTCTGCAAACGGATGTAGCACTTCTGCAAACGTAATGGTAACTGTTAACCCGACACCAAGATTGTCAGGAACACTTTCAAATGCAATATGTAGTGGAACTATGTTCAACTATACAGATGCCAGCCTTACACCAGGAAGCACCTTTGCATGGAAACGCTCACCGATTTCAGGTATCAAATCTGATTCATCAGCAGGAACTGGTAACATCAACGAATCACTGACAAGTAGCCTGTCTACACCTGTTACTGTTTCTTATGTTGTCATCGCTTCAGCAAACGGATGTTCATTCGCACAGAAAGTAATGGTCACAGTTAATCCGTCACCTACTGCATCTCCTATCACAACACAGTCATCGTCACCGTTGTGCGCAGGTACTATGTTCCAGAATTTCGGAACCTCAGTATTAGCTCCGGCAGGCACTTACTACCACTGGAGTACAGTAAACGGAATAGTATGGGCTGAAAG
>CANCOG010000102.1 GCA_947379685.1 Flavipsychrobacter stenotrophus
ATCGAAATACCTGTAACTACTCCAGCTGGGCTAATTGTAGCTACAGAAGGAGTACTGCTGCTCCAGGTACCACCGGTTGTGGTGTTCGTAAAGGTTGACGAAGCACCGGTACAAACACTTGAAGCACCTGAAATGGTACCACCAGTTGGTGCAGCATTAACTATGAATGTAATTGTACGCGCCGTAGGACCGCAGCTGTTAGAAACTGTATAGGAGATTACTGCTGCACCGCCGGTAAGACCGGTAACAACACCTGAAGCATTAATTGTTGCAATTGACGGGCTTGCACTACTCCATGCACCGCCGCTTGTTGCATTGGCCAGGGTTGATGAAGCACCGGTACAAGCCGAAGCAGTTCCGGTAATTATGGCAGGCATAGATGGTGCTGAGCCAACAGAAACAGTAGCTGCTGTAGAAGAAGAACCACATGCGTTCGTAACTGTGTAAGAAACTAAAGCAGTTCCTGTTGTAATACCTGTTACAATACCTGTTGCATTAACCGTTGCTACAGAAGTACCGGCAGTAGTCCAGGTTCCACCGGAAGTTGCATCAGAAAGAGTAGTTGTAGATCCTGCGCAAACCGACATTGTACCTGTTATTGAAGCAGGTGTAGCAGGTGTTGTGATCACCGATACTACTGCTGTTGCAGTTGCAGCACCACAGGTTCCGGTAACGGTATAAGAAATAGTTACTGTACCTGTAGCTACGCCCCTTACAACCCCACCGCTGGTGATGGTTGCCAATGAGGTATTGCTGCTGGTCCATGTACCTCCACTAACGCCATCGGCTTCAGTAATTGTGCTGCCTACGCAAACCGTGGCCGGCCCCGAAATCGTTCCGGGATTAGTTGCCGCATTAACTGTTATTGATTTTGAAGCAGTGGCTGATCCGCAGGTCCCTGTTACAGTATAAGATATAACAGCAGTTCCGGCAGCTACGCCAGTAACAACGCCAGCTGAATTTACAGTAGCAATTGAAGAAGTGCTGCTGCTCCAGGTACCGCCTGAGGTTGCATCAGTAAATGTAGTTGAGGCACCCGGACAAACCGTGGTTGCTCCGCTTATTACCCCAACAGTAGTAGACGTAACACTCATTGTAAACGTAGCCACAGCTGTGCCGCAACTATTTGTAACAATATAAGACATGATAACACTTCCTACAGCTACACCGGTAACCACACCACTACCACTTATTGTAGCAACTGTTGTATTACTGCTGGCCCAGGTACCACCAGAAACGGCATCGGCCAATGTTACTGTAGCACCGGTACAAACCGAAGAAGCGCCTGTAATTGTACCTGCATTAGGAGCAGGACTCACTGTGATAGCTCTTGTAGCCGTACGTGAACCGCAAGAACTGGTAACAGTATAAGATATAATTGCAGTTCCAACGCTTACGCCTGTAACAGTTCCTGTTGAACTATTAATTGTAGCAATTGCCGTGCTTGCACTGGTCCAGGTACCACCGGCAGTGCCGGCGCTGTCTGTCAAACCTATAGATGTACCTGCACACACAACAGTTGGGCCAGTTATTATACCAGGCACTGCACCTGTAATTACGGTTAATGTTGTAGTAATTGAAGCATAACCACAAGAAGCAAAAACCGTATAGGTAATTGTCGTAGTTCCTGCACCCGAACCACCGGCAACTCCACCAGAGGTAATTGTAGCTACAGTTGGTGTACTACTGGTCCATGCTCCGCCTGTAGTTCCGAGTGTATCGCGGAGTGTAACTGTAGCACCAGTACAAACTGTTGTTGGACCAGTGATGTAACCCATTGTGGGCGGATTAATTACAGTATCATTTTTAAATGCTGTTGCCGTTCCACAACTATTGCTTACCTGATAAGATATCAATACAGCTCCGGCCGAAACACCAGTAATAACACCAGTGCCGCTGCCTGCGGTTGCAATTGAAGTAGTTCCGCTGGTCCAGGTACCGCCTGAAGCAGTGCTTGTTAACGTAATAGTGCTACCCGTACAAATTCTTGAAGGACCAGAAATAGTGCCGGCAGAAGGAGACGCGATCACAGATATAGACCGGGTGGCAGAAAACACGCCACAAGTTGTATAAATTGAATAAGATATGGTTGCTGTTCCCACGCTGTTTCCCCTGACAACACCTGATGTATTGACGGTAGCAATGGAGTTATTGCTGCTGCTCCAGTAACCTGTTCCACCATAAGCACCAGTATCGTTGAATGTTGTAGTTGCACCAACACAAACTGTTGAAGCACCGCGTACAGTTCCTGCTGAAGCAGCCGCTGCTACGGTAATATTTCTAGTTGCTACTGCCGTTCCGCAGCTACCCGTCACTGAATAAGAGATTGTTGCAGACCCTGTTGCCACGCCGGTTATAATTCCAGTAGAAGGGTCAACAGTAGCAATACTTGAATTGCTGCTGCTCCAGGTCCCACCGGAACCTGATGAAGTAAAAGTAACTGTAGAGCCAACACAAACACTGCTGCCGCCGCCGCCGCCAGGGCCGCTTACAGTACCTGCACTTGCTCCGGTACCAACAGTTAGAGTAAATACTGATGTAGCAGTAGCACAGCTACTTGAAACAGTGTAAGTAATATCAGTTGAACCAGCGGACATGCCCCTAGCGATACCTGAAGTGCTGCCTATTGTAGCGACTGACGTGGTTCCGCTCGTCCAGGTGCCGCCTGTAGTAGCACCAGAAGCTGTAAGCGTATCGAACGTACCAGGACATATTGTACCACTGCCGGTAATTGTACCTGCTGAAGGAGGAGAACCTGCCGCAACTGTAATAGTAGCTGTTGCAACAGATGTACCGCAACTGTTCGTGTATGTATAAGTTATGTTGGTTGTACCTGCAGCAACTCCGGTTACTATTCCCGATGACGAACCTACAGTTGCAATACTGGTTGTACTGCTTGTCCATACTCCACCGCCACCGGCAGTGCTGGACAAGGCTAAAGTACTCCCGGTACAAACGGTTGTACCACCAGTAATGGAACCAGCTGAAGGAGTTGGGTTTACAGATGCATATTGCAATGCATAACAACCAGTCGATAAAGTATAAGATATGAATGCTGTGCCTACTGAAACCCCGGTAATCACACCGGAAGAGTTAATAGTAGCGACATAGGAAGGCGTTACACTCCAGGTTCCGCCGCTAGTGGCTTCGGTAAATGTTGCTGTGCCTCCAATACAAATAGAAGTTGTTGACCCGCCTATTGCCGCAGGTACCGGATTAACGGTAATTGTAGCCGTAGCTACACCTGCACCTGACCCCGTAACAACGTAGGAAATTGTAACAGTTCCCGCAGCTACACCGCCTACAACCCCTGAGGCAGAAACGGTGGCCACTGACGTATTCGAACTACTCCAGGTTCCACCGGCAGTAGTATCAACTAGTGTAATATTAGACCCGGCACATACTGCGGCAGGCCCGGTGATAGTAGCAACAGCAAAACTTTTAAGGGAAATAAAAGTAAATACTGCGAATAGTGTTAATAGTAAACGTGTCTTTCTCATTATTAGGGATTTTAGAAAATACGGCGCAAAGTTATAACAATTACTTATTAAAAATAAAGAATTTTGGCTGAATTTGAAAAGTGCAGGAAAAAATTGTCTATTAATCTATTAATGGTTAATAATCAATCATTTACAATTTTAACTGTCGAATTTTTTCGACAGTTATTGGAGGATTTTGCCGGTGTATCCTCCAAAAAAGCTGTCCAATTTGTTAACCGGTGAAATAATTTCGCGTTTTACATATACGACGCTGCTTTTCCGTTCTCTGTAATTCGACACCAAATCTTTATGAAAGTTAAAAACAAATGATGGGATTTTTCTGACATCAAAACAGCATTTTGTACACGTCTTCCACTTTGTTAACTGTCTTTACCATTATTTTATATTTGTTTTCCAGCCCCTTGGCATTTGCCTTTGGAATAAAAATAACATCCATGCCCAGTTTATCGGCCTCGGCAATTCGCTGGTCTATTCGATTTACAGCCCTTATTTCTCCACTCAGGCCAATTTCACCAACGAGACAAATATTAGAAGGAAGTGCTTTGTCCTCGTAGGAAGAAAGGAGCGCACATACCAGTGCCAATTCAATGGATGGGTCTTCTACTTTTAAACCTCCGGCTATGTTTACAAACACATCTTTGGCGCCAAAATGAAATCCACCCCGTTTTTCAAGTACAGCCAATAGTAATTGCAGGCGACGGGGGTCCAGGCCGCTAACTGTTCGTTGCGGGGTGCCGTATACTGCCTGGGTCACCAGTGCCTGAACTTCAATCATCATCGGACGCAAGCCTTCCATAATTGCGGCAATGGCAATCCCACTCAGCGGCTCATCATGCTGCGACAATAATATCTCTGACGGATTGGTGACAGGGCGCATACCCTTGGCCACCATTTCATATATACCCAATTCCGATGTAGAACCGAAACGGTTCTTCAATGTTCTTAAAATACGGTATGCGTAGTGCCGGTCACCTTCAAACTGTAATACTGTATCCACCATGTGTTCCAGCACCTTTGGGCCAGCGATGGAGCCATCCTTCGTAATATGACCAATTATAAATACAGGAATACTGCTGGCTTTTGCAAATCGCTGTAACTCAGCCGCGCACTCCCTCACCTGGGAAACACTGCCGGCCGCAGATTCTACAACAGCCGATTCCAGTGTCTGTATAGAGTCAATGATCAGCAACTGAGGCCTTACCCTCTTCACCTCCTGGAAAATAGTGTGCGTATCGGTTGCTGTTAGTATATACAAATTGTTGTTGGTGACTCCAACTCTGTCGGCACGCATCTTTATTTGCTGGGCACTTTCCTCGCCCGATACATATAGGGTAACAATGTTTTTCCAGTTGAGGGCGCATTGTAAAAACAGGGTTGACTTCCCAATACCAGGGTCACCTGCCACCAAGATAACTGAACCCGGCACCAGGCCACCGCCCAAAACACGGTTCAGTTCTGGGTCGGGTGCTTCCATGCGCATTTCCTGCACATGTACGACCTCATCAAGCTTATGTGCCTTCCGTATTTCTTTGTGTTCTTCTTCCCAGTTCACGCCGCCTTTCCCTTTCTCATCGCGCTGCACTACCTCTTCAACAAAGGAATTCCATGCTGCGCAAGATGGGCATTTGCCGGTCCACTTTGGTGTTTCATATCCGCATTGCTGGCAAAAGAATGCCGTCTTGGTTTTAGCCATGTTGCGAAGGTAAGGAGAACCGCGATTTGTGCGATATCAATAGATTTTGCGCAAACTCCATTCTGCCGGGGGCTATTTAGAGATTGGAATATTTGAACGCAATGAACTTCTGCCCTTACTTCCTTTTACCCAGAGGCTTTTTGATCTTATACTTTGCGTCCATTGTGTCCAGGTCAGATTTAACGAGGGTTATGGCTGTTTTTTCTGCGACGAGATCGTTAGACAACAACGCCAGCGCCTTATCCAATTCCTCTTTGGGTGTAAGTGCAGAGAAACGTTCAAAATTAGGATATACTTCGGCCACCATTGCAGATTGTGTTGCCAGCAAATTGTCTTCGTCGGCCTTTACTTTGTCTGTTCCTTTAGTCGATGCAACGCTACTGATTGCTAGCCTGCTTTGGCTGATGAATGTACCCAACTCCCTTCTCAGCGGTTGCAGTTCATTAAAATTCTTGCTCACCAGAGCTTGGTCCAGTTTTTGGTGCCAGTCGGAAGTCATTCGGTCGAGTGTATCATTGATGCCGGCAACCCTATAATATAACTGCTTTGCATCATGCTTTTCTTCAAAACCGCATGACGACAGCAATATCAAAGAGGTAAAACACAGTAAACACACAATTCTCAGCATTCTCTTTTTGGCTTAAAAATACAACTATTTAGAAAACAAGCGCAAAGCAGCCCGGGGCGCACCCCGACCTTTAGGATTACTTTACGGTTCAAATGTAGGCATAATTGCGCTAAAGATGGCTGGCAGGGGCATTCTAACAGAAAGATATGACAACCAGGAACTATTTCAATTCAAGGTGTTGTGCATAGACGGTGAGAATCTCGTCTCTACAGTTGTTGCAAATCGGGTCGGGTCGTTTTTAACGAATATTTTCACAAGTAGCGTTGACGAGGATGATATTTTGCAGTAGGTTTGATAAAAAATAACTGCGATATGCGCAACAATCATGAAATAGATTACCGTATTTATGGTGAAGAAATGCAGTATGTAGAAGTAGAGCTGGACCCAATGGAAACGGCTATTGCCGAACCAGGTAGCTTTATGATGATGGATGATGGCATTCAAATGGAAACAATGCTTGGCGATGGCTCACAGCAACAAAGCGGCTTCATGAATAAGTTGTTTTCGGCAGGCAAACGCCTTCTTGTAGGCGAAAACCTGTTTCTTACTGCATATACAAACGTAGGACAGGGCAAAAAAAGGGTTTCATTTGCTTCGCCATACCCCGGAAAAATCATCCCGATGGACCTGCAGCGTCTTGGCAACCGTGTGATTTGCCAGAAAGATGCATTCCTGTGTGCTGCAAAGGGAGTTTCTATTGGGATCGAATTTCAGAAAAGACTGGGTACCGGGCTGTTTGGCGGTGAGGGTTTTATAATGGAGAAACTAGAAGGTGACGGCCTTGCATTTGTGCATGCCTGCGGTCATGTCCTTCGCAAGGAGCTACAACCAGGCGAGTTGATAAAAATAGATACTGGTTGTATTGTCGCATTTACATCAGAAGTAACCTATGATATCCAGTTTGTTGGTGGTATCAAAAATACACTGTTTGGTGGAGAGGGTATTTTTTATGCAACACTTCGCGGACCTGGCAATGTATGGATACAAACACTGCCCATCAGCCGCCTGGCCAGCCGAATTCTCTCTTACGGCGTCGGAAAACGCAAAGAAGAAGGCAGTATTTTAGGAGGCCTAGGCAACCTGATTGACGGAGATGGATATTAATTTTTATTAAGCAAATTATATTGGGGCATGGGTTTTCACCTCTGCCCTTTTACATTTTTTCAACCCATTATAGCTGAAGCTTCTTACAACAACTCAAAAACCCTTTCTGCTGGCCGGGCAATGAGTGCATGGTCGCCATTTTCTACTATGGGGCGCTCTATTAGTATCGGGTTTTCTATGAGTATTCGGAACCAATCTGTTTCAGACAATTTCTTTCCTTCAAATTGTACCTTAAAAAGTGGTTCATTTTTTCGTACCAGTTCACTTGGTTGCATGTCCAGTTTAGCCAGTAATTCTGCCAATTCGTTTTCATTAAGTGGTTCGGCTAAGTAGTAACGAATGGTGTGCGGAATTGCTGCATCCTGAAGTAATTCCAGGGCTCCCTTGCTCTTGGTGCAGGTACCGTTATGATATATAATAATGTCCGGCATAATGTTTGTGCAAAAATAACGATCCGGAATTAATTACAGTCCCTCCAATCCATAGGGAAATACAAAGACCCATAGCCAACAAGCCTGAACAGGCATTAATATTAATAGCCCCGGCACCCCAGGTGGACCAATATCGTAGCCAACCCTTTCAGGGTTGAACAAAAAGCAGCAATCATATCCATCAAATAAATCACAAAAAGCTGTCTGCCGACTAGGCAGGTCATAGTACGGGCACCGCATCGGGCCGTATTTTATCTGAAACTGCCTCCTTGAGAGGCAAGCCCGTACTCGTACAGACAGAGATTTGTGAGGCCCGAACACAAAAAAAAGCCGGCACCCAAGAGCGCCGGCAATTCAAAAATATAATGAAACTTAATTATTATCCACCAACAGCAATACGCTTGAAGCTAACAACAGTCAAACCCTTGCTAATAGAAGTAAGGTATTCACCTACACTCTTGCCATTATCTTTTACGAAAGGCTGAGGTAACAAAGTATTGTCCTTGAAGAACTTGTTGAGCTTACCAACGGCAATTTTCTCAGCCATTTCGCCAGTTTTGCCTTCAGCCATGATCTGGTCGATAGCAATAGCCTTTTCACGGGCAATCATTTCTTCAGAAACACTGTCAGAATCAACAGCCAATGGGTTCATAGCCGCGATCTGCATTGCTACGTCCTTACCGGCAGTAATGATAGCCTCTGTAGCTGGCTGGTTCATACCTACCAACACACCGATACGGTAGTTAGAGTGAATATAAGCCACAACCGCATCCGCAGAAACCTGTTCAAAACGGATGATATCGATCTTCTCACCAATCTTGGCAACAACTTCCATCAGTTTTTCATCAACGGTAGCATTATCCATAGGCTGAGCCTTCAGTTCTTCAGTAGTTGTCACTCTGGAACTCAATGCGATATCAGCAATTTTATTAGTGAAGGCAATGAAATCTTCATTCTTAGCAACGAAATCGGTTTCAGAACTCAGGTTTACGATAATACCATAAGTGTTATCAGCAGAAGCCCTTGCCACTACAACGCCTTCTTTGGCATCGCGGTCGCTGCGGTTAGCCGCAACTTTCTGGCCTTTTTTACGCAGGTAGTCAATAGCTGCTTCAAAATCACCATTGCTTTCTGTCAGGGCTTTACGGCAATCCATCATACCTGCTCCTGTCTGCTGGCGCAGCTTATTTACTTCTGCTGCTGATATTGTAACTGTGCTCATTTTATATTGTTCTTTTATGATTTTTTAAAGGAGTTTGCGAAATTCGTATTTTATCATTAAAGCCCCAACTATGGGGCTTTAATGAATTGTTATTTTTTTAGTTATTAGGTCCAGCTATTCAACGTTCATAGTAAAATGCATGGAAACAAACACCTGCAAGCCATTAGAAATTAGCGCTTTACAGGGCTTGGACGGCCACCTGGGCCACCCGGGCGATTGCCACCGGCACCACCACCTGGACGGCTTCCGCCACCACCTGGTCCGCGGTTTCCACCACCTGCACCACCTGGACGGCTTCCTGCGCTACCCTGGCCAGCACGACCAGTTCCACCGCCTGGTCCACGACCTGGTCCACCAGCACTACGGCCGGCGCCACCACCTGCACCGCCGCTGCCAGCTGCCGCACCGCGACCTCTGCCGCGACCGCGACCGCGACCACCTTCGTTATCTTCTTCTGTAATTTCAAGACCACGAGTCCTTTCAGCCATTTCTTCAGCCGTTTCTTCGTCGTCTTTTACATTAGCCCTTTCCTGAAGACCTTCCATGATGGCAGCCATAAGGTAGTTGGTAATGATAGAAATTGATTTTGTTGCGTCATCGTTTGATGGGATAGCAAAGTCAACCTTAGTAGGATCGCTGTTGGTGTCTACCATTGCGAATGTAGTGATACCGAGGCGTTTTGCTTCAGCGAGAGCGATGTGCTCATGGCTGATATCAACGATGAACAATGCTGCTGGTGTACGACCCATCTGGGAGATACCACCCAACACTTTTTCCATTTTCTCCTTGCTGCGGGTAAGGGTAAGGCGCTCTTTCTTAGTAACGCTATCCATTGTACCATCAGTAAGCATTTTTTCGATGCTCAACATCTTCTTTACACTCTGACGAATGGTTTGGAAGTTTGTAAGCATACCACCTAACCAACGCTCAGTAACAAATGGCATGTTAACTTTAGCAGCGGCTTCGGCAACTATTTCTTTTGATTGCTTCTTGGTTGCAACGAACATGATCTTCTTACCGCTTTTTGCGATAGACTTCATGGCTTGTGCTGCTTCGTCAAGGCCTTCAATTGTTTTGTTAAGGTCAATGATGTGAATGCCGTTCTTTTCAGCAAAGATGAATGGCAACATCTTAGGATTCCATTTTTTCTTCAGGTGGCCGAAGTGAACGCCGGCTTCGAGCAACTGTTGATGCAATGTTTTATTATCTTCCATTTTAATAATTTCTTGTTGGTTAAAAATAATTTTACTTGCAGAGACACGATATAGTATGTCTCTACCCAGACACTAACGTTTAGAGAACTGGAAGCTACGGCGTGCTTTACGTTTACCGAATTTCTTGCGTTCAACTGAGCGGCTGTCGCGGGTAAGGAGGCTGAGTTTTTTCAGCAGCGGGCGATATTCAGGGTTGATCTCGCACAATGCGCGGGAAATGCCCATCTTGATTGCTTCTGCCTGGCCTTTAGGACCACCACCCTGTACATTGATAACAATGTCGAATGATGTTTGTCCGCCTTCTATTGTTTTTAATGGCAACTCCACCTGATTCTGCAGGTACATAATAGGAAAATATGCCTTGTACTCTTTGCTGTTAACCGTTATATTGCCTGTTCCTTTGGCCACGTATACACGGGCAACGGCTTCTTTACGGCGACCAACGGCATTTTTTTGTTTTTCCATTTTATATAGGAATGGTTTAAATAATTGCTGATTGTTAATTGTTGATTGTTAATTTGCTACCTGCAGGGCCTATTTCATTTCCTTAGGGTTCTGAGCTTTGTGTGGGTGCTCAGCGCCTTCGTAAACGAACATTTTCTTCACCATTGCACGGCCTAAGCGGTTTTTAGGGAGCATACCTTTTACAGCGCGCTCGATCATAAGGTTAGGACGACGGTGAATCATTTCCTTAGCCATTTCGATCTTCTGGCCACCCGGATACATAGAGTAAGTCTGGTATTCTTTATCTTCCAGTTTGTTACCTGTGAGTATCACTTTACCTGAGTTTACCACGATCACATAATCGCCGGTATCGAAGTGAGGAGTAAAATAAACCTTATTTTTGCCGCGCAGTGTTGCAGCTATCCTAGATGCCATACGGCCAAGTGTCTGGTTGGTGGCATCAACTACATACCAGTCACGTTTTACGATCTTTTCGTTTGCGGACTGAGTTCTAAAACTTAAGTGTCTCATTTCTGTTAATGTATATTTTACTTTTTCCTGATTTCACCCCGGATAAAAAATCCTGAGCTATTAAAAAATTTGGGATGGCAAAGGTAAAAGGCGGTTACCACAGCACCAAATATTTTATTAAGATTTTTTGGGGTAGCATTGTAACTTACTGATTATCAATTAATTTATTGACAAAATATTTTTGAGTGCAGGCCATTTAGTACATAGTAAATAGTATTTAGTACGTGGTTTCGGGCTTCCAAACCAGAATTTTAAGGATTTTGGAATTGATAGAATTAGTTATCTGAACTATGGTTTTTGAGGATCAAGGTTTTTTCCTGATGCGGGCATTTCATAGCTGATGTGCTGATTTGTAAGTGCAAGGATCTTAGCCACGGGTACAAAAAAGGTATAATGTATCGCATTGCATGTTCCTGCTAACGAGTGCAACAATGAGTCGTGGAATTGTGGTTCGCAATATCCGAACAACAGATTGGATTTAGAGAGCCGCTACGTCTGTTCGGCAGCGCTGCGCTAACGATTGAGACAACTGGACGGGTGTGGCAAATTGATTCAATACCAGTAACAAAATGCGATTATTTTAATTACCAATGAATAAGATTCAAATTTTTGGCCTATTTTTGGTAAAACAACACTCATATGAAAGTTACCTATTTTACTTTTTTAAGCTTCATATTACTAATGACCAGCGCTGGAGCTAAGGCTCAGTTGGTTAGTTGTAACGCCTTTTTACAAGGCAATCATGCTGAGATAGGTATTAACTGGATGGGTGCCTATGGCTCGACAGTTGCTGCTCCTACGGGCTACCATCCTCAGGGAACAACCAGTGGCGGTCTATACAACAGCATTAGTTGCGGAAGCGCTTATACCAGCCCTTCGAATTTTTTGGGTTTCGTTGCTGACCCTAACCTCACGGGTTGGACAGCTTATTTTGGCGATTATTATATGCCCGGAGTTCCACAGGAAGGTTGGGCACTTGAGATAAAGGGGCATCGGGTATTAGCATACACCCCAACTGCTCAATCAACAGATTCAATCTTTCAGTTAACGGGGGGGAATATATCTTATTCTGCAACAGCAACATCGCAAACAAGTACCTGGGAAGGTGTTTTTGACAGTGTACAAGTGACACAGGTAACGACCATTGATACCG
>CANCOG010000103.1 GCA_947379685.1 Flavipsychrobacter stenotrophus
GCCGTGTGGGTCGCAAAGAAATTGGAGACAGCCTGAAAAAGATCCTGGACCGCTTCAACTTCCGTCATCCCGATCAATCGATACCAGCATTACTGGCAGTACGCCAGATGATCAGCACCGTAAAAGACGAATACTGGAGAACACAAAAAACTGAAGAGATCAATAAGGTCATCCTTGATTGCACCGGACTTATGGTAGAATTGTACACCAAGAAACCGGAAGCTGTTGCTGGCAGCGACCTTCCCTTTACTTTAAAAGTAATTGCCCGCTCAAAAACACCTATCCAACTCACTGGTATTCAATGGATCAATAAGGATAGTTTACTGAATAAAGAAATTGGTAGCGATTCATTGTTCACATTCGAGCACATCATCAACATCCCCGCCAATACACCCGTAACTGAACCCTACTGGCTCTCCAAACCTCACACTTGCGCATTTTTCACCATCCCAAGCCAGTCTGTTTTAGGTCTGCCCGAGACTCCTAATTACTTGAATGGCGCCATAACAGTTAAAGTTGCAGGTGAAGAATTCAAAGTAACCGTCCCCCTTTCCTTCAAGAAGACCGACCCGGTTAAGGGAGATGTAGTAGAACAATTGCGCATCATACCTAATGCTACTATTGAATTCATGAACGACCTCGTGATTGCCCAGCCTGGAGCACCTATTAAAACCAGCGTAATGGTGCAACCTGCCAAACCAATGGAGAATGCACGAGTAATTACCACCATCAACAACGTATACGACAGCAGCGCTGTTACATCTTTTACCCACCCCACAACGGTTCCGGTAACCGTTAGCAAGGAAAAACAAGGGGCCGCAGATAATTATTTATACGCAGGCGTAGCGAGTAATCAACAGTTCAGCCGCACATCGCACCTCATTCAGTACAGCCACCTCCCTACCCTGCAATACTTTACCGAAGCCAAAGTAAAAGTGCTCCACAACAACTGGAAATGCACGGCGAAAAGAATAGGTTACGTCGAGGGCGCTGGCGACCTTATCCCGGACATCCTCCGTGAAGCAGGTCTGCAAGTAGAAATACTCAAGGAAACCGACTTCAAAGATGCCGCCAGCCTGAAAAAATACGATGCCATTATTACCGGTATTCGAGCCGTGAACGTGGAAAAGAAAATGACCCAGTGGTTGCCCGTACTATTGAAGTACGCCGAAAACGGAGGTACCCTGGTAATGCAATACAACACGCTGCAGGAATTGGCAACCACCAATATTGGCCCCTACCCCATTACACTGGCTAATTTAAGAGTTACTGAAGAAGATGCACCGGTAACCGTCCTCGACCCGCAAAGCAAACTCCTCAACTACCCCAACAAGATAACGGCAACCGATTTCGACGGATGGGTACAGGAGCGCGGACTGTACTTTGCCTCAAAGTGGGACGACAAATACAAACCCTTGTTCAGTATGCATGACACCAACGAGCAACCCCTCAGCGGCTGTACCCTCTACACCCCAACCGGTAAGGGACACTATATTTACACCACCCTTTCCTTTTCCCGCCAGCTCCCTGCCGGTAACCCCGGTGCCATCAGGTTATTGATGAACATGCTGAGTGTGGGAAAGTAAGAGCATATAGATTATGAATGAAAATCAGCCAATTAAGAGCAAAACAAAATGGCTATAATAGGAAAATTAAAGACATAAAGCACTAAGCACACACTCCCCTCCTATTTTAGGAGGGGACCGCTTTTTGCACAGGCATAGCCCTGTGCAAAAAGCAGGGGTGGTAAACCACATCGGGACGTATTTGCCCGTAAGTGGTGGAAATCCTTTCCGCTTGCAAGCAATCCCAGCTATTTGTTGGATCTCGACCTGAAGACCTGGAAAAGTCTACAGTCATCAGCCTACTATAATCCAAAGCATCAATGTAATAACAATTCAATCTTACGACCAAGCCCAAATTCAAGCAACCGGTAAAGAGTCGAGAGCTGAATGTCAGTCTTACCATTTTCAATTCTGGAGATAAAACTCTTCTTTGCACCAATTTTCTCGGCTAGTTGCTCCTGGGTAAGATTCGCAAGCCGCCGTTCCTCTTTAATAACCTCACCAATCAGAAAGGCTTTGGCCTTTATTTCGAATTCAGTTCTTTTTTCAGTCCCCCTTTTCCCATATCTCTCGTCAAGGTGGGTATCAAATGTCTTATGCTCAGTATTCATCGAATCATCTGTTTTGATCAAAATATTCACCCATTAGTCTCAACGCAATATCAATTTCATTCTTAGGTGTTTTTTGAGATTTCTTTTGAAACCCATTAAATAAAACAACGACTTTCCCCTTATCGAAACAACAGAATATCCTAAAAATATTCCCTCCTGCTTCAACCCGTATTTCGTACAAACCCTTGGTTCCTTCAATATGCGTAAAAAATTTTTCTGGAATCCGGTCAGCATGAGTAACAACAAATAACACATAATCAATCTTTTCCTTTAAATGCTCATTTAGAGCATCAAAGAATTCTGAAAAATAATGCTTGTAAAATATCAATACTCTGGCCTGATCCATAATTTCAGCACATCAAAGTTAACTTAAAATGGAACAAAAAAAATAAATTCTTTGATTGAATTTGCTTCTTTCGCCGGTGTCTCCGACTCCAACGGGCAGGGAAGCCGGTCTCCTGACCGGCGCATTGGACATCAAACGTCCACTAAAATATGTGACCCGCCCCCTCAGCCGTTAATCCACCAAACCTCACCTACAACGGCTTACACTTAAAAGAAGCATTAACTATCTTTGTAGAATCCCCGCACGTAAAAGAAAAAGTGCCCGCGTAAGGCGATGAACTTGTGATATTCATAACACCCGAAACCGCACCACGGCTATCCGTAATTGATTTTATAAATGCCGCCTTGTTACTATCCGCAGTCCCGAACGCATATGTACCCACCCCCTTAAAAGAATCAATAGAAAAGAAAAAATAAGGGTAAAAAATATCAGATCCATTAGCATCAAACCCCATCATCCGTGCCATGCCATGATACGGCTGATCCACGTACATTTCGCAATTCACCAGTGTATCTGCCTGCCCATTAACGGTATACACCAGATAGTTAGATGGCAACGGTACTACCGGCGCAGGGTTATCCTTCTTCTTAGACCCGCACGAGCAGATAAAAAACAATAGAGCAATGTAGTAGAATGAGTATTTTCTCATGATTAATTTTTTGACAAAAATAGGGGTTGGATCGGAGGATTCAAGTGCCCGGCGATGCCTCTGTCGTTTAGTTCAATTTACTTTTTTATCAAACTCAATAAAATCGTCTTCAAAATCATTCCAGCCAGCCCAAATTTCTCTTAATACCAACTTATTTCTTTTGAATGAGACAACTTTATAGACTTCTATTCTTGGAGGACATTGCGCATTGACTACTTTGGTGCTTCTTGTCATAAACGTGATATGATCAAGCCAACGAATTTTCAAAGTATCAGAATCAAAACAGGCAATTTCATTGATCCAGAGCACTTTATATTCATCGATAAAATCAAAGCCAGCACAATTGGCACCGGACAAAACAAATCTACCTGAAATTAGTTTTGAATAATCTGGCATTTTACAATTGTCTGATGAAGACATTGACATTGCGCTGTCTAGTTCATTAATTCTAACTTGCAATGCATTTACGACCAACTTTAAACTGTCATTCCTTCCATCAAGATTATTCTCCGAATTCAATTGTTGACAGGAGGTCTCCAGTACTATTATGGCGAACAAAGACAGCATAATAAAAGTGTAACAAATTGTTCTTCGGTTCGACATTTTACAAAAATAACGACCAACGCCTAAATTCGCGATTGGCCAATTTACCAATAAATTATTTTTTTAATTCAATCACCCACGTTAAACAAATTCCACTTGCAAACCTCCATTTTTACACATCACACAATTAACCATTAATAATTAGCTAACTTACAATTAAATAGACCCACTTATCCACATTTTTTTTGTACATGGTGTGCCGGAAAGTGTACCACCATGTGCCGAAAAGCGGCACACCATGTATTTCCAAAAAACGTTTATCGGGAATCCAGCGCACCTTTGGGTTATTAAAAAACCGCTACACATGGAACAAGCAATCAACACCACCGCCGGCACCTTCGAGCTCATCGCCCTGAATATCTGTACCCAACTCCTGGCCTTCCAGGAATCCATCACCAAACGCGAATCAGGGACACAATTCCCCACCATGCAGGAAACTGGTTTGCTGGTCAAACTCATCAATTGTCTCGATAAACTCAGTAAACTCGCCGCCCCCTTTAAGGCTGCGAACACATTCAACAACTTCTTCAAATTCCTTGCAGCCGACGACAAAGAATTGGCAGCGCGGGTAAAAGCAAAGTACAAAGTGTTTATGGAACAAAGCACCACAACTGGTGAGGTTTCGGTTTCAGAGAATATAGTTGAAAGTCAAACACCGTCACCGACTCCTCCGGCCACCAACAGCCCGGTAAGCGCGACCCTCCCACCCCGGAAATACACAAACCGCGTATTCAACGATAAAACGATCATGAGGCGCAATGCCCCATCCCAACCCGTTTACAGCCTGGATCCTCCATTCAGTTCAGGCAATTTGGAAACACACCGGTCGCTGTTGTTCAATGCCGATGTCGGATACAACCAGACTACCCGGATTGACGGTCGTGCCAGAAACACCAGCTGGGTACAATACAATCTATTCCAATTCTTACTGGCACCCGCGGATCGCCGCTTCTACCACGACGAAAGCAACTACAATAGCATATTCAATCACTACCTTGTCGCAAACGCCATCACCTTGTATTGCAGTAGCTGCGGGATCAAACCAATGTAGACATCAGCATTTATCCGTTCACTATCCAGATTTAGAATACGTATAGCCCATTTAGGAATAGGGTGAATCAGGCGCAACTTAAGAGCATTTGAAAAAAAAGACGCTCGGATCAGGCAATTACTGAAAAAAGGGGACGCCCAACCGGACATCCCCTTTTCCTAAAGTCAAGTTTATTTTTATTCCTTTATCAAACGTTGAACCACCTTCTGGTCATCGGTAGTGAGCTCAACCATGTAAATGCCAGAGGCCATGTTCGCCAGAGGTATAGTTACACTGCCGTTCTGCTTTACACCCAATGACTGGTTGTACACACTTACGCCTGACAGATCAAGAATCCGAACGGTAACATTGGTTGGTTTCGCCTGGGTAAAAGCAACCCTTACCTCGTCAGAGGCCGGATTTGGTACAAGTTTAACATCGAGCCCCTTACCTGCCGCTGTTTCCCTAACAGTAGCTGGTTCCATGCTCAGTTCGAACCTGTCTTCTCCCTGGGTATTTTTATCCTTTGTTACCGAGAATCTGTACTCAGTGCCCTGTTGTAATAAGATGTACTGCTGCTGCAATTTATCGTGCAGATACACCTTGCCGCCTTCTGGCACCGCCAGATTTTCGGCCCTGATGATATAATCCTGTGCATAGCCGCTGCTTATAC
Source organism: Flavipsychrobacter stenotrophus (assembly GCA_947379685.1). Lineage (GTDB taxonomy): Bacteria > Bacteroidota > Bacteroidia > Chitinophagales > Chitinophagaceae > Flavipsychrobacter > Flavipsychrobacter stenotropha_B. The sequence continues at coordinate 5,478 of CANCOG010000103.1, forward strand.
CGATCGGTATTACACTTTCAGCAACATACGGACGGGCATCCACCATCAGCCTGTGCTTATCAGCCGACAGACTATAGAAGTTGAAATCGTTGCCGGACGGCTTGCCACCATCAAACTTTGCATCTTCAGCATCAGTCGATGCATCATCGAACTTTACATAGAGCATATCGTAAGGATGATAGTTAGCGTCATACACATACAATGAAACAAACTCAGGGCGTGACTTCATCAAACTATAAGAGCTGGAAATAGTAGCCGACTTGTTCGACTCCGTAAAGTTCAGCACATCGCCGTCATGCATTGCCCTGACCTGGAAGGCATCGTTAGCCTGCAGGTAATAAGGAATTGCAGAAGGAGATCCGCCACCCGTTGAATATGGCACAGCCTGGAAGCCACCAGCTGTATTCAGGAACGGATTCCAGACATAGAAAGCACTGCCGTTGATCCGGCCAGCAGCAGCAGCATTGAAAATCACAGTGCCAATGTCTACAGGAGATGCATAAGGATTGCCGATCATATTGTAATCCTGAGCAGTTGAGGTACCTCTAGAGAGCGGAACATTCTGATTGCCCTGATTCAATACGCCCCACTGGCTGCTGGTTGTTGAAGAAATAACTACATACGGTCCAAACCCTAGGCCTTCCCCCTTGGCGCCACGATAAAAAACACGCATACCCTGGTACTGATGTAGTCTGTTGCTGTCAGAAGATGTGTTGGTATTCATAAATGGCCTCCATCCAGGATCGCCCGAAAGCGATGAATTACCCATATAAGGATTGTACCTGTATGCCGACGGCTGGTTGGAACCGGTTGTAGTGAAACCGTTTGCTGAACCACCCGAACCGGCAATATCCACATAATTTTCGAGCTGGCTGAGCCCAATATAATTACTGAACGGATGACACCAGAAACGATACGCCCTGCGGCCACCTGTGAAGAACTGATTCACGATAACATTGCCTGAGATACTAGACCCGGAAGGCAGCACCGCTACCCTCGCACTGCCAAAAGTATCGGAATACAATACAACGCTGTCACCTGTTGCAAGAGAGCCTGACGTTACCGACAAAACACTTTTCACAGTGAGCTTTGAACCCGAGGACACAGTAACTCCTGTGCTGTTGTTCACGTCAAAACAGGATACGAACCCAACACCCTGTACTGTTTGTGCAGATGAATTGTCCATACTGAGTTTACCTGTGCCTGTTACCGAGCCATTGATGGTGAGTCCGCCACGAACATGTAGTACTCCAGCATTACTTACGGTAACTGTCGCTCCCGAACTGATATTCAGATTCCGAACGGTTCCTGAAGCAGATGCAGCTATCACCGCCGCATTTGTAGTACCTGCTGGGATAGTAACGTCGTCCGATGAACCGGGAACAAAACCACATGACCAGTTAGCAGCATTATTCCAGTCACTGGAAGTCGCGCCGACCCACTGCATGCCATGAACCGTCAAAGCAAGCGAAGCAACGGCAGTACCGCAGCTATTGGAAACTGTGTAAGAAATGTTCACCGAACCTCCCGACACACCAGTGACAACCCCACTTGCTACAGTTGCCGTAGACGTATTACTGCTGGTCCAGGTACCACCCGATGCAGTATCGGAAAGAATTGTGCCATAGCCTATACATACATCAGTGCTTCCTGAAATCGCACCAACAGTAGGTGCTATAATAACAGAAACTGGTTGTGTCACCGAAGTTCTGCAGCCCGCTGCATTTGCACCGGTTATGGTATAAACGCGCGAAACTGAAGTACTACAGGTAACTGAGTTTCCGGTAGTCGCAGTGAGGCCGGTTGCTGGAGCCCAGGTGTAATTTATTGCACCTGAAGCAGTAATCCCCATGCTCCCGCCTGTACAAATCGCAGTAGCAGAAGGAGTTACTGTAACAGTAGGCGCTGTTAAAACAGTGATAGTCAATGTCGCTGTGTTGGTACAGCCCCCACTTGTAGTTCCGGTAATGGTGTACGTTGTTGTTGAAGTAGCTGAACAAACAACGCTGGCACCAGTAGTAGCACTCAAACCAGTGGCGGGCAACCAGGTGTAGCCAGTTGCTCCATATGCAGTTAAAGTCGTTGTTGTGCCTGAGCATATGGTGGACGATCCCGCGAACGCGGAAACGGTTACCGGACTTACAGATATCCTTTTGGTAACAGTGGCAGAACATCCGCTGGTGGTACCCGTAATGGTATACGTAGTGGTTGCTGTAGCCGAGCAGGTTACTGTTGCGCCCGTTGATGCACTCAACCCTGTCGCCGGCAGCCAGCTGTAGGTAGTGCCACCCGAGGCGGTCATAGATGTTGAAGAACCGCTGCAAATACTTGCGGACGCAGCACTTACTGCTACGGATGGCAATGCAGTAACGCCAATAGTCTGTGTTACAGTCGCAGAACAACCGGCTGCATTGGTTCCGGTAATTGTATAGACAGTGGCAGCAGTAGGCATACAGGTTACCGTTGTACCGGCAGTACTGGCAAGAGTACTTCCCGGCGCCCACGAGTAACTGGTGCCACCGGAAGCGGTCATGGTTGTAAATGACCCATAACAAATGGTTGCAGAAGCGGGGGTAACTGAGATCGTTGGCATAGCGCCTACTGAAATTACCCTGGTAGCCGTTGCCTGGCAGCCATTGGCGGCAGTTCCGGTAACCGTATAGGTGGTAGTTACCGTTGGTGTTGCCGTAACAGTTGCACCGGTTGATGCGCTCAGGCCTGTTGTTGGTAACCAGCTATACCCTACTGCCCCGGCTGACGTCATACCGGTTGAGGAGGCTCCCCCACCCGAACATAACGAAGGGTTGGTTGCTGTTGCTGTAACGGTTGGAACTGTATTTACAGTAATCAATTGAGTTGTTACGCCAACGCAACCTGCTGAAGAAGTACCTGTGACAGTATACAAAGTATTGGCTGTGGCCGTGCAGGAAACCGAAGAACCTGTTGATGCGCTCAGCCCAGTTGCAGGAGACCAGCTGTAAGTACTCGCCCCCGACGCGGTAACTGTAGTTGAGGAACCAGCGCATATTGATGCGCTTCCCGGTGTTACACTCGTAGAAGGCACAGCATTGATGGTAATTGCCTTTGAAACTGTTGATGAGCCGCACAAGTTGGTAACATTGTATGATATGGTGTCTGTTCCAGCAGCAACGGGAGTAACTACACCGCCACCATTTACGGTAGCCAGTGAATTGTTGCTGCTGCTCCAGGTGCCACCCGAAGTACTGTTGGTCAATACCAGAGGCGCCCCCATACAGACGGCTGAAGAGCCTGAAATTGCACTAAGGGAAGGAGCAACGGCATTTACTGTAATGTTCTTGGTTACGTAAGCGCTGGCACAGGCTCCCGAAACAGAGTAGGTGATATTTACACTCCCGGCAGCTACACCAGTTACTACACCTGAGGAATTCACAGTTGCCACAGAAGTCGCACTGCTGGTCCAGCTGCCGCCTGATGAGGTATCGCTGAATGTCGTATTGCTCCCAACGCATACACTTGCTGCGCCGCTAATTGGGGCGACAAAAATGGAGGTGGCACACACATTGAACTGAAAAGCTACAGTCTCGCTCCACTTGCCGATACTATCTTTGTACCTGATAAAGGCTGTATGCGAGCCTACTGCCAGAGAAGTTGTGGCAATAGCCAAACTCTGCGAAATACTGTCGGCGGCAGAGAAGCTGGTCAACGCAACACCGTGGCCAGGACCAGGATCCGTATCAATAAAGTACTCGCCCTTGGCAATTCTGGGTGTAGCTGTTGTTGCTGCAATTGCCGATGTATCAGTAATATTGAACTGAGCCACTTGTGTGTTGCCCCAAACACCGGTACTGTCGGCATATCTCACGTATACCTTGTGCGCTCCGGCAACCAGGCCAGTGGTAGACAGGGTAAGAGCAGAAGTAACTGAATCGGCGATGGTAACGGAAATGGAAGTCCCCATCCCCGTTCCGGGATCGGAATCAACGAAGTATTCTCCCTTACGGATACGCGGTCTTGAAGGTGCTGCTGCAACAGACGAAGTATCAATAATACCGAACAGTACATTTTGAGTTTCACCCCATTTACCTGTACTATCAGCATACCTTACATAGAGTGTATGCCCGCCCGCAATCAATCCGGTACTGGAAACTGTTAGAGCAGAAGAAACCGAATCAGCAACGGTTATAGTGAATGAAGTACCACTACCTGCGCCCGGGTCAGCATCTATAAAGTACTCACCCCGGCTAATGCGCGGTACGAGCGCTGTATATAAACCGGTCGATGTGTCTATGATACCAAATGACACTGTTTGAGTACTGCCCCATTTACCAACGGAATCAGCATAACGAACATAAACGGTGTGTGTGCCCGCCGTCATGGAACCAGTTGCAATCGAAAAAGCCGAAGCAACACTGTCCGCAATTGTTACAGAGATCAGTGTTCCGTTACCAGGACCAGGATCTGCATCAATGAAATACTCTCCACGGATTATACGTGGGTTAGGTATCACAGCGACTGGTGTAGTCGTGTCAGTTATAGTAAACTGTACCAATTGCGAATTGCCCCATTTACCGGCAGAGTCGGCATAGCGAACATATAAATTATGCTGGCCAGCCGCTAAACCTGCAGATGAAACCGTAAACGAATTAGCCACGGAATCACGCGTAGTTACCGATAGGGCCGTTCCTGCCCCTGTACCGGGATCGACGTCAAGAAAGTATTCCCCACGACTTACACGAGGAACTGGCACCACAGCCACTGCAGATGCAGTATCGGTAATGCTGAACTGTACTAGCTGTGTGGTCCCCCATTTACCTAAGGAATCGGCAAATCGTACAAATAGCCTGTGTGGCCCGGCCGCAAGGCCTACAGAAGACACACTGAAGGAATTGGCAACTGAGTCGGCTGTTGTAATGGTTAGTGCCGTGCCTGCACCAACACCTGGGTCCGCATCCAGGAAATATTCGCCCTTTTTCACCCTGGGAACCGGCACCACAGCAACTGCAGCGGCGGTATCTGTAATTGTAAATTGTACAAACTGGGTTGTTCCCCATTTGCCAGCTGTATCGGCATATCGCATATATAACTTGTGCGGACCGGCAGCCAAACCGGCACTGGAAACTGATAACGAATTAGAGACCGAATCTGCAGCAGTAAAGGTTACAGCTACTCCGTTGCCCGGTCCCGGGTCAGCATCCACAAAGTACTCGCGTCTGATGATTTGCGGGCTTTGGCCAAAACTGGCAAAAGCAACGAAAAGCAACAGCAGTGAAAAGATGTAATTTTTCATTGCTAGGTATTAAGAAGGTGAATTAGTTGATTTTCTTTGCTGTAACCGAAACGCTGATGGATGTACCAGGTGCAACCGTAGTACTGCTCGTAATACTTAAACTGCGAATAGAAGGAACCGGTGGCTCCCCTGTAAGGAAGGTATTAGTTGACATATAGATTGGGTACATGCCACCTGTTGGGCCAATGTTGGTTCCGTCGGTTGCAGCGTTCAAACATGGCGAACCGCTGGCTAGTCTCAAATTATCAGCATTAAAATCAAGGTAAACGTTAGTAGAGCTGGAAAACAAAGTAGTGATCAACGGGTTGGTGTTATTGATATTCCCCGAACCATAGTTGGTACCAGTTGGTGTTGCGCTCATGGTAGAGCCGGACCTGTAGGTAATATTATTAAAGAAATAGTTGTTTATATACCCGGTACTTGTGTTATTATTGTTCAGAGCTGTTCCATTTAGGAAAATGTTATTGGAGATGTAGTGATTGCGAGCAAGGATAAAGCCGTAGTTATTATTGTCAAAATACGTACCATTTACTGTACCGTACTTGCCGGCGATAAACAAATTGTGATCGATGGTATCTCTTGCATAATCGGCACTAGAAGGAAGTTGCAACTTATTGTTACCAGCATCACCTAAGAATATATTATTCCGGAACACCAGATTGGGGCAACTGATATTTGCAGGGAAATAGACATTACAATTCTGGCCGATAACATTCTCTGAAAAAAGAAAATTCGTGTAGGTGTAGCCCGCATTCAAACCGACATTGGCCACAAAATAATTCCTGCGGAAAGTAAAATTACTGGGTGCAGAACCCGCCTGTAGCTGCCCTGCAAACACCAATCCCATCACTACTGAACCATTTGCAGCGGTGCCTATCGTAAAGCTACCCGATATGGTTGCCGGAAGGCGGTCGGCATTCATAGGATTGTAGCCGGGGCCTATGATTACCAGCCGCTTAGTGAGTGTGAAACCACCAGCATCATAAGCGACAGCACTTCCTGCAATCAGGATAGTATCTCCGTTCGACGCTGCTGCGTTAGCCAGGGTCAACGAGTTATATTGGCCGGGATTGTAAGCGTAAGTAACTGTGTTGTTTACCGTACGGGTTGTTGCATTCCCTGTGTTGCTCAGCAAAGGGAAGAAGTGGCCAAAATCAATGCA
>CANCOG010000104.1 GCA_947379685.1 Flavipsychrobacter stenotrophus
ATGGTATGATTAATGCAGTATGTGGGGGTACTGGCATTGATGGGTACATGAAGGCAGATAATAGCACCTTTGAAGAATTGACCGCCTATACTAAAGAACTATTCAATCTAACTACACTCTTAGAATTACGGTTTTTCGAACTTTTTAAAATTCTTTTTACCGGGCTGGAAGAATCAAAAAAACACAGAGACATACCAAGTGAAATTGATTAATCGGGGCTATGGTTCTTAATTTTGCAAATTATTGTACATTTGTAGTGGGTTAACCTTCGGGCTTATCCAACCATTGGGCAGTTTTACTGCCCTTTTTTATTTACTCAAATGTTGTACATTTGTAGTGGCGGGGCATCGACCCGGTCAACACTTAGGGGCTTATGCCCCTATTTTATTTTGTAAAATGTTGTACATTTGTATTGCAATGGCTTACGGGCCGTTGCTACCGTCAGGCTCCTTTGGAGCCTGTTTTATTTTATCCCTGTTCCAATTCGCTCTTTACCTTCAAAATGGCTTTAATAATTTCTTCCTTCATACGCTTTTCAGCATAGGTTACTTTAGCAGTCTTATTGATCCTGTTTTTACCCTGTTCCCCTTTACGGACCCTTTCAACCGTTCTTTTCGTTGCTCCAGCTATTTGGGCAACCCAGCCCGAAGGCACTACAATTTCACTAACCCAGGTATCTATATTGCTTACTTTTTCAGTTCCCACACCCATAACTTTACATTTGTCGCTAAAGACGACAAAAATACATACCTTTTACCACATCACATAATTTCAAAAATAAATGCATTCCATTAGGAAGTATATAGGTTAAAATACCACTGAAACCCGCTACAGTGCTATATATTATACAGGTTTGGCGCCTGGGTAAAATCAGCATAACTTCACCCCTGATAGCCAACAAACCCCATAGCTATAAGCCAAAAATAAACAAGTGTAAAACGGTAATATCCCCCCTGCTATCGCCCTTTTTTCGGTAATTACACCCCCTAAAATGGAACTAACCCCCCTTCAATAATTGCCCAAAATGCCATTTTAAGCCCTTTTTAGCACCAAAATACACCACTTTTCACACATCATTTGTGACACTTTCAAGCCCTTAAAACTGTCACGTCATTTGTCACAAACACTGTCACACGGTTTGTCACATCGTTTTACCCATCGTTAAAACAATGTAAATCAGTTAGTTACTATGTAGTAGTTGTATTGGTTAGGGCTGCAAATAGCCCACAATGTAAAGCAGGTAAGGTAATTGACAAGCCTGTATAAGGCGGTAACAATGGCGTAAAGGGGCACAAGGCGGCACTTGTACTGGTTATGGCTGCAAAACGCCTGAAATGCACTGTTTAATGGTATTTTAAACGGTAATTAAGCATGTATAATAGCGAATAACGGTAGTTTTTGCCTCCTTAGACGCAATTTTACTACCAAAAAATGTACATAAATGGTAGTAAATGGTAGTAAAATATCGGTAAATATCGTTTTTAATAAATAGTTTTATCCACCCCCTACAAAACGCATACCCCCTGAAACCCGCCACCATAGCCACTTTCAGCGCAAATTTTGCGCCAATTACACCGTTCTTTCAATTAATAACTAGTTTTACCCCCCATACAACCTATTACAACGCCACCCGACTTTATTACAATTTGGCCCTCCGGAAATTTATTGATAAGGCTTTGTATTGCTTCCTGACTCCAGAAGCCACCCTGCCACCCCTCGTACGCGGCTTTCATAGCCACCAGTAGTTCCTTGTAATCCTCAAACTGTAATGCGCCTATCTCTACTTGCTCTATCATAAAATTTATTAGACAGCAAATGTAAGTAAATGTCCCACCAGACGCTTTAAGACAGGTGTTTTCGTTATAAAAATATTGACCGGCCCGCTCCTTGCTTTTCCAGAATAGCAAGGCGACTCTTCGCCAAAAACCTTTCCTCAGATTCTGCCATACCTACCCAATCAGCATTTGCCCATGGCCCAACGCGATTACCGCCAAAATGTAATTCCATTCCCCACGATAGGAAAAATGTTACTTGTACTCGAATAACAGTTAAGTAACAGCGCATATAATACAAAAGTCCAAAACGCACCCCAGAACGCGCCGGCAATTTTTATCCTCCATGGCTCAGAATAGCGGAGCATATGGTCCCGGCTTGGGTTCCGGCGTATCATCACCTTTGTATAGTACATTACTGGTAACAGTATAACCAGTGGTAGACCAAGCATAAACATCGAGGCATAAGCAAAAAACGGCAATATAAGCAGCAAACCCAAATACGCATTGCGAAGCCCTCGCCGCGGATTCAGGAACATCCGCCAGCAAGCAACTGCATTAAGTATAAAACTACCGGCAATGGCCGGTAACAGCAGCCAGATGACAATCCCACCGGGATGGATAGATCCCAATGCTGCCACAAAGAAAACCAATGTAACAACAATATAACCGAGCCAAAGAAGCATATTGAGGTTTCAACAAATATACCGATAAAGCATGAATCAGACCGGGATAGCAATGCCAACCTAACTACTATTACGGACCCGAATCAAAAAAACAGAGCGCCAGGTTGGGCCGAAAAAATAAGACGATAATTTAGCAGAGCAACAGATAGAATGTTTTGCACAGCAGAACTACCGGGCTATGAAAAAGCAAAACCCGCTCGGGTAGCGGGTTCTGCTGCATTGAAACCATCATGCCTTTTTGAATGCACATTACTTTCTATCTACTATATCCCAACTCCATAATAAAACATGATATCGTGCCAGTTTCGGGTGCCCCATTCAGGACTCTTTCTCTGGTAAATAACATTAAATTTCAACCCCAAATGCCTGTTGTTGCCGCCTACACGTTTGCGGAGCCCTAACCCCCAACCTCTGTTGCCGTGCGTGTCGTCGCCATACTTCCAGGGAATATATAAGTTTGCTTCAGCCATGTATTCTTTATAGGCGAATGTCCCGGTTACGCGTTTGCTCGAAAAATCAAAATTGCTGGTATGATCCAATCCCAGCCACGAATAAAAGACCACTCCCTGATCTATAAAGTACTGATACCGTAAGGTTGCTCTCATATTGTCGTCAATTCTATAGGCTACCAAAACCCCGGTCGCTATGTTAACAAGTGAAGCGACGGTATGATTATTGCCTGTCTTGCCCCAAAAACTTGATATAGGCTCCCCGCTATATTGCCGCCCGCTCTCTGTTGCCCCGGCAAGGTCAACTCCCATCTCCGAAATATCAGCCACCACCAGTCTCCTGTCTTTCTTTTTAAGAAGCATCCTGCCTATAAAAGATCCATAAATAGTAAAATTGACCGAGTACATGTCCACCTTTTGTATTGGCTTATCTGGCGACTCAGTTACAACGCTGCTCAGCAAAGACCTTCCCGTGTAAGGGTCACGAGGTATAATGTTATACCGGCCAATACGTGCCCCCATGTCCATTCCAGAAAACCCCAGAATATTATCTGATTCGTAAGGCGATAGCATTGTTGTTTTCTGCGAAGCTTCAGATTGTTTGTCCTGTCCTATACTATTAAAAGATAAACCCATAAATAGGCCCAGAGTTGCTGCAGCACTAATTGTTTTCAGTTTCATGGCAATTATTTTTTAGTCTTCAAAAGTCCGGAATTGAGCAAGTACAGGCAATAACGCATATGCTATATTCTCGCCTTTGGAATGGTTTCGAACTGCCTTTCGGGCGCTTGAAAATATGGCATATGCGTTATTGCCGGCGGATAAGCCCACGGCTACTTTTGTCAAAAAAAAAAATCATGAAACGCATTCTATTATTAATTGCCGCAACAGGCTGCCTCTTTTCTGCCTGCACTAAAAAAAGCTCAGATAGCACCACCGTAACCCCGTCTACAACTATACCAACAAATGGTTGGAAACTGGGGACCACCTCGTACTCATCAGCTTTCGTGGGCCGAACAGGCAGCACTACTTTATCTGCATTTGATGCCATACCGTCAGGAAGCAGTCCGGCTGCAAACACGTGCAATGTCTTTTTCTCTGCTTTTCCGACAGCGGGCGGCACCTATACAATTGTCCAATATCCGGCTGCAACAGCACTCACGAGTACCCAGATCGGTGTTACTGCCGGCTTATTTGCAACATCCAAAACCTATTACAGCACTGGCATTGATGCTATAACAGCCACTGTAACCGTTACAGGCGGCAAGATAAAAGTAGAGATACCTTCTGTTTGGGTTAAGAACACGACTGGCGGCGACAGCCTGAAACTAACAGGCACAGTATTGGAACAATAACAATCATTAAACCACCCGATAAACATACAGTATATGAAATTAAAATCACTAATAACCATTGTTGCATTAATGCCTTCTTTTGCCTGGGCCGACGCCAGCCAGGACCTGTTAAAAGCAGTAAAAGGCCATGACATAGCCGGAATGAAGACCGCAATTGCGGCCTGCGCCGACCTGAATACAAAGGATGCCAATGGCTCAACACCGCTCGGATGTGCAATATGGTGGCCAGATGAAGTAGCCCTGCTTATTGAATCGAAGGCAGATGTAAACCTTAACATGCCCTTGGCCACTGCCGCTACCTGGGGAGAGTTGGAAAGCGTAAACCTGCTGTTAAAAGCTGGTGCCAACGTAAACGCAAAAAATGGCCTCGGGCAGTCGGCATTATGGCTCGCGGCTTTCGGAGGTTGCCAGTCGTCAGTTTTAAGTGCACTTATTGCGGCTGGTGCTGACGTAAACGCCGGTGATCTGCAGAATATGACTCCAGTTTTTACGTTGGCTGCGAATGGTAAAACACCAGCTGAAAAAGTAGCATCAATTAAATCGGTTACACCCTACCTTGAAAAGGCCGGACTTACGCTACCAGAAAAGTTGAAAAACCCTAAGGAGAGCGACTATTCCAACGTTGGTGATATGATACAAGTGCTGATAGACGCAAAGGCTGATATTAACGTAACCCTTGCTAAAACGAGTATGACTCCAATAATGTGGGCTGCAATGAACGGCAGGCCCGATGCAATAGTTGCGCTGGTTAAGGCGAAAGCTGACGTAAACGGAAGGTCAAGGACCGGATGGACAGCACTATGTTATGCCGCCAATAAGTTAGGCTGCACAGCTGCCGCAAAGGCACTTATTGAAAATGGTGCTAACGTAAATGTTACTATGGATTGGGTATCACTGAGACAGAAAAATGGCAAAGCGGCATTAGGAGAACCTGAACTGGGCGGGAAGGATACCAAGGAAGGGCTGAAAGATGTAACCATACTTATGCTGGCCGCCAAGGAAGGCAATGTAGAACTGACAAAGGCCTTGATCGCAGCTAAAGCAAACGTGAACGCCATCTGTACCGGAAGCGTAGGACTAGGTGACGGGTATAGCGCAAAAACAAAGCAAACTGCAACTACCATCGCACACTCGTTTGAACACGAAGACGTGGTACAGGTGCTGGTATCAGCTGGAGCAAAGGCTATTAAAGACATCGACTAGCAACGCTCAGGCTATTAATAGATAAAATGCCGTTTAACGATCACGTTAAACGGCATTTTATTGTATTCAATATTTGCCCATTACAATCTGCAAAAGTCTATACCCACTTATTTTTCATAGCTATTTTTACCGCCTGTACCTTTGAGGTAACGTGCAACTTGGTATAAATGTTGGAAATGTGCTTACGCACTGTGTTACTGCTGATAAACAATTCTGCCGCAATCTGCCTGAAATCAAGGCCATCAACAAGCCCCTTAAGTATCTCCATTTCTCTTTCCGACAGCGTATTTGTGGCTTTCTCAATAGGCGAGGTATTTATATTAGCTGTAGTGAGCAACTTCAGCGCCTTACGTGCTATACTCGGTGACATAGGTGCACCTTCCTTTTCAATTACTTCCTTAATGGACTCTATAAGCGAGCCAATACCATCCTCTTTAAGCAGGTAGCCGCTTGCCCCCGCCTGAATTGCACTGAACAGCTTTTCGTCATCGTCAAAAACAGTGAGCATGATGTATGCAATAGAGTCGTAAATAGTTGTAGCATTTCGTACTGCTTCTATCCCATCCATCACAGGCATGTCAATATCCATGAGCACCACCAGGGGCAGGTTGCTCCGGTCCCACTTTTTTAATTGGTCAAGGTAGTCCGCCCCATTTGACGCTGTAAATAAAATGGTGATCTCCCCTGCATAATTCAATTTTTCCTTCAGCGATTGCAGTTGCTGCCGGCTATCATCAACAATGGCAATTTGGTAGCTCATAAGTGTAAAGTTCGGGATTCGTTGAAACTATGAAATAATGCAGATGCATTAGTTTTTCGAGATGATGAATGTTGTTCCTGTTCCCACCACTGGTATTATTTCCAGTGTACTGTCTATTTCTCCCGCGCGGTGTTTCATGTTGTCAAGTCCATGCCCCTCCAGCGCGTTCCTGTCAGACATGGTAAAACCCTTACCATTATCTGAAATCGCCACCCTGTACTTACCTTCGGTAGTGGTTATAGCCACCTGCAAAATGCTTGCATCTGAATATTTCAGCGAATTGGATATACCCTCCTGGCATATGCGAAAAAGGTTCAAAGCTTCATTGGGGCCGAGTACCAGATTCTGACTTATATCTTCCTTGTATTGCAACTTTATATGAGTATAGAGTTGCAATTGCTTTTGTATAAATGATTTCAGCTTATCGGAAAACTCTTCCATCGTGATGGCCTCTTTATTAAGCGCCCATATACTTTCGCGCAAGGTAGAGATCACCTCCCGCGATTTCTGATTGAGTGATTTCAGTTTTTCCGCTCTTTCCGTTTCCGTAAATTCTTTTAACGGATAGGCTATCCACTCTATGTTGTTACTTATAAGGCTTAGTTGGGCGCCCACACTGTCGTGCAGGTCGCGCGAAATTCGTTCCCGTTCATTCTGTATTTTCTGTTGCAATTCTATGGCCCTGAGTTTCTTTTTAAAACGCGCTCGTTGAAACAGAAATACTATCGCGGCAACAAGGCTTACCCCCGCAAGCAGATACAACGCTACAAACCACGACTGTTGCCAGTAGGGCGGAGTTATTGTTATATATATCGTCTTTTCTTTTGGCGACCAAACCCCATCGTTATTGCTGGCCTTCACTTTAAATGCATAATGGCCCGGCGGCATATTGGAATACCTGGCAAAACGCTTATTCCCCGATTGTATCCATTCGGGGTCTATTCCCTCCATCATGTATGCATACTGATTCCTGTTGCTGTTGGTAAACTCCAGTGCCGAAAATTCAAAGCTCAGGATATTCTTATTATACGGAAAAGCAAGTGCATTGATCTGCCAGAACGCCGAATCGGCCTGCAGTGGCTCATCCAGCAACTTTATCTTAGTGATCTGCACCGTCGGCAAAACCGGGTTGTTGATAATCTCGTCAGGATAAAATGACACAATGCCGTTAATTCCGCCAAAGAAAAACTCACCATCGGCAGCTTTGAAAAAAGCCCCTGTATTAAACTCATTCGATGGCAACCCGTCTTCTTTTGTGTAATGATGAAAGCTCTTTGATCTTGGCTCATAAACACTCAGCCCCTTGTTGTGGCTTATCCACATGCGGCCCTTATCATCGCACGCCATTTCGTAGATGAAATTATTTTTGAGCTGATTTTTTTCATTAAAATACTGTAGCAGTTTTTGATCTGGTCCATACACAAAAATACCTTCTATCGTACCCACCCATATATTGCCCTCCTTATCTTCAGCGATATTTTTTACCCATGTTGCTGCTGGCAGTTGGCCCTTTATCCACGAGCCTTCTTCATTGTCCTGGTAGTAAAAATCGAGGGTTGTGCCAACATACAATCGCCCTGACGATGATATAAAAGCGCAACGCAGCAACTCATTATTAAAGGTATGTACTTCCGTTAACCTTATATTCCCTGCGCTGCTACCATCAATCCGTATCAGTCGGTCATCCCGGCCAACGTAGCCGAAGTGCTTTCGTGAGCGGACTATAAACGTATGATTTTCCTTTTCATGCACTTCTCCGGGAATGTCTCTTTCCATGACCTTCTGAAGATCTGTAACAACATCCGTTTTGCTGTTGAAGATGGCCAGTCGCTCCCGGTCCAGCAACATTAGTTTATTTGTACCATCGATATCTGAAAGTGCGTAAACCGAAAGGCCGGGTAACCTGCGTTTATCAATATGCCTGACTCTCCTTCCACTGCGGTCATAAACGTCAATGCCATTATCAAAATATCCTACATAGACGTTACTGCTGTCGGCATCAATGGCCTTCACCATATTACCGCCCTCCGTGCGATGCGGGTAGTTGTGAAACTTTTTGGTGTTATTGGGAAGTTTTTTCAGCCCGTCACCATCCGTGCCTATCCACATATTGCCTGATTGGTCGCAGAAAGCATTTTGTATCTTACTGTAGTTGCGCACATCGTCGGAGAACGATGCAATGTGGCTGGTTATCCTCAGCTTTTGCGCATCAAATATATACACACCACGCACAGTACAAAGCCATATATTGTTGTGCATATCCTTACAGGTAGAAACTATCGCCTCATGCATTTTCAGATCAGTCGGCATGTTTATCTGATCAATGAAAAATATGTGAAAATTGCAAGTATTGAACAGGTATAGTTGATTGGTTGAGCCAACCAGTAAAACACTGTCATTCAGGGCTGTTACCGAAAGGGTGGTTATTGTATCCAGATATTTTCGAAACTTACCAGATGGTATATCATAACACACTAGCCCTTTCCGGCTTTGTGTTATCCATATTCTGTCTTTTTTATCGACAAAGCCTGAATTTAGTCTCGAGGAAGGCGTAATGAATGAATCATTGAATGGGAAAGTCCGGATAATTTTATTAGAAGTGTTGTCTATTTTGAGCATACCTGCCTCCACAAGTCCAGCCCACATATTTCCCTTGCTATCTTCGCCAAACACAACATCGTCAGAGCGGCGGGTCTGGTATTGGAATATTTTCACAATGGTATCGCTTGTAACGTCATACTTTGAAAGCCCCAGATAATGCTTGAACCAAATATTCCCCTTGCTATCAGAACTGATCCAACCGGAAATGCTTTTTCTGCCACCGGGAACGTTATCGCAGGGAACAAAATCATATCCATCAAATTTGCACATTCCATCAGATGTACTAATCCATAAAAAGCCGTTCCTGTCCTGTGCTATCCCCCATATGGTACTCTGCAGCAAGCCATCGTCCACGCCATAGGAATCAAAATGCATCGCATCCTGCCCCCACAGGCCGGCTGCGCCCGTCAGGAAACAAAGGAGTATGAATATTGTCCTCAAAATACCCGGCACACATAAAATGTTTTGGACAGTACAAGGTATAAAAAGTAGTTTGCATTTTTTCTTTGCCACCCTCAAAATTCAAACTGAAAACACATCAAAAAAACACCGAATCCCCTACCCTTTGACACTAAGTTCTAAGTACCAGCACTTTAACTGAAATCTTAGAGAAATACATGCCAAGCTTGACGTAGGATTAAATGTCGATTATAGTTTCTCATCGACCTGACTCGGAATCTACGATGCTCCCATTCCTTAAAATTTCCTTAACGCCCAAAATAAATTTTTTAATTACGACAACTGTCGTACATTTGAGTACGAATACAATCGTAGATGAACACACAGCCAATAAATAAGCCAACAGAATCGGAACTTGAGATCCTGAACATCTTATGGACGCTTGGGCCAGCGACCGTAAAAGACGTTCATGAAAAACTGGCCCTAACTAAAGATACAGGCTACACCACTACACTCAAGATCATGCAAAACATGCTGGGCAAGCAATTGGTAACCAGGGACGCCTCCAGCAAAATTCATGTGTACACTGCCGCCGTAAACCAGGAACAGGCTCAGGGCGAAATGGTGCAGAAGATAATACAAACCATGTTCAACGGTTCTGCAATGCAATTAGTGATGCAGGCGCTTGGCAACCATAAAACCAGTGACAGTGAATTGGCGATGATACAGGAATACCTGGAAAAGAAAAAAACGAAACAATAACCAAACCCTAACCCAAACATTCAATAACACTCATTTTAAAACCTGCGGACAATGGCTATCTGGATTCAAGCTTTATCATGGACACTGATCTTCGCACTGGGGCAAGGCTTCCTGGTGTACTTGTCGCTTCGGCTGGTATTGAAAATATCTCCAGCTATGCCCGCTAACGTAAAGTACCATTTATCATTGTCGGCATTAACTGTAATGCTGGGGTGGTTTGTAGCTACATTGTGGCAGCAATATCATGCTTTCTCTTTATTAAACGCTCAAATCCCTGCGGTGCAAACGGTCACCCTATGGCAGCAAATCCAGGCCACTGGCATATCAGGAGGCCACAATACGTGGCACCCCACACTCCTCACCATTGCACCCTTTGTTCCATGGCTGTCGGTATTGTACATGGCTGGATTGGTTTTCATGCTCGCCAGACTCTCAGCAGGATCTCTGCAACTGTTTTGGCTGAAGAAAATTGGAAATAGTCACCCGGGGGTTGCCCTCGACGAGCTATTGGTTACGCTGAAAAAACGGATCAACTACGACGGTAGCGTCCGGCTTATGCTTTCTGTAAAAGCTCAGGTCCCTATGGTTATAGGCTACCTGAAGCCGATTATCCTGTTGCCCGCTGCTACTATCGATCACCTCAACATTGAACAACTCGAAACCATTCTACTGCACGAACTCGCCCACATAAAACGCCATGATTACCTTATAAATATCCTACAGGCATTTGTGGAAACAATCCTCTTTTTTAACCCCTTTGTCTGGCTGGTATCGGCCATTATCCGCCGGGAAAGGGAACATTGCTGCGACGACCTGGTACTGGACCATACCCGTGAGCCGCTTTTTTACGCCACCGCACTAGCTGCACTGGCATCCGGGCAAAAGTCCGCGCCTGCACTTGCACTCGCGGCTACCGGGCAATCCAATCATTTATTTAACCGTATTCAACGCATCATGGAAATGAAAAAAAATCCATTCAGTTACAGCCGGATGGCTGCGGCCATCCTCATTATCTCAGCCACTTCCTGTTCGCTTGTGTGGCTGACACCAGCTTTCGCCCGATCAGGGAAAGATAAGCAGAGTACCGCAAAAACGACAACTCCGGCCATATCATCCAAGGACACCTCTAACGCCAGCATGTCAGAAGATGGGTATCTCGGCCCACTTCACGTTGGTTGACGATGGACTTCTTGTTCGAAAACAGGAATTCCAGCGGGTCTTCGAGTGTGAGGATGTGGCCCGTCATGCGCTGGTTGCGGAACTCCAGCATTGACGCCAAAGTTGTGCTCTTGCCTGCGCCTGTGGCACCAGCCAGCAGGATCAGGCCACGCTTTTCGAGCACCAGATCACCCAAGACACTGGGCACGTTGAGCGTGTCCAGCGCGGGGATGTCAGATGGGATGTAGCGGAACACGGCCGCCACCGAGCCACGCTGCTTGAAGGCGCTCAGTCGAAAGATGGCCACGCCAGGGATGGTGATGCCAAGGTTCAGCTCGCCGGTTTCATCCAGCTCTTCCATTTGCGTGGACGAGATCATCTCGGCCAGCAACTGGCGCGGCTGCGAAGGTGACAGCACCTGATCCGTCAACTGCATGATCTGCCCATGGATCTTGATGAGGATGGGCGTCTTGGCTGACAGGAATACGTCGGAGGCCTTCTTCTCGGCCATCAGGCGCAAGACCCGCTCTAAATTTCCACCGCTCATCAAGTGCTCCAGTTCTGTCGACAGGAAAGCTGTTGGGGATCAGGGGCGGCGTGATCAGGCGCCGCGCAGCAAGTCGTTGATGCTGGTCTTGGCGCGGGTTTGCGCATCGACACGCTT
>CANCOG010000105.1 GCA_947379685.1 Flavipsychrobacter stenotrophus
GAATTCAGCAAGGCCGGCGTCCATGCCACCTTTCACGACAAAAGCATTGATGGCCACAACGTGCATTATGTTGTAGCCGCCAGTGGCGACACAGCCAAACCAACCCTGTTCATGGTGCACGGGTCACCAGCATCGTGGTTTTGTTACATAAACTACATGCAGGACACTGAATTGCTCCGCTATTTCCGGATCATTGCCATAGACCGCCCCGGCTTTGGCAACAGTGATCGCGGTGAGGCAACAACAGTTACCCACCAGGCTGAAATAGTGAGCAAATTGTTACCCGACCTGCAGAACGGAAAACCTTTCTACATTGCCGGACATAGCCTTGGAGGCCCTTTGGCAGTTAAACTGACAGCCCGTTGCCAGTCGCAGGTAAACGGACTGATACTGATGGCCGGGGCAGTTACTCCGGGAGCCGAAGACGAGGAGAAATGGCGGAGAAGACTGCTGCCAATTGACGTTCTGCTCCCATCTGCGTACCGCACCTGCAACCGCGAAATATGGTGGTTCAAAGAAGATGTAAAAACAATTAGTGCCGATCTCAACGCAATTACCTGCCCCGTCATGATCTTCCATGGCCTAGCCGATAAACTAGTCCTTCCCGAAGCCTCCTACATGGCCGTAAAGCAACTTAAAAACGCCCAATCAGTATCCCTCACCACCTTTCCCGGCGAGCACCACAACATACCCTGGACCCGCTACGATACAGTTAAACAAGGCCTCTTAAAATGGAAATGAGTGACTGCATAACTTATAATGCCTTGTCCTTAAAATGTACCTTCGCGCAATAGCCTCACAGAAAGTGCGTCGCTTAGCATGCACTCCCCTCTTCATTTCGAAGAGGGGACCAAATTTGCGCTCACGCAAATTCAGGGGTGATTATCCACGTCACGTTCTTGCCCACAATCTGCATAATTAAAAGTGCCCCCTGTAGAGATGCAATGTTTTGCGTCTCCGTACCCACCCCTGCTGGCGCGATAGTTAGCTCAGCACTCTCGTGCCAAAATAAACACTAAGCCGCCACCCACGGCAACAACGCATCCGCCAGCTTCCGGTCATTACCCAGGCGCGGAACCTTATTCTGCCCCCCAAGCTTTCCTATGGATTTCATGTATTCAATAAATGCATTTTTGCGCATCACATTTATTTTCAGCGTTTGCAGTATGCTGCCATTAATAAGGTCATCATAATAGATGTTCTTATTGCGCAGGTAATTATTGACCGAGACCGCAAAAGCATCCAGATCGGCCGGAGGCGTTTCAAACTCTACAAACCACTCGTGGTAAGGCTTTCCCTCGCTCACCTGAATCATTGGAGCGATAGTAAATTCAATGATATGCACACTGTGATCAGCCGCAGCATGCCTGATCGCAAACTCTACCTCCTCACCAATTACATGCTCTCCAAAAGCCGAAATAAAATGCTTCACCCTGCCCGTAACCACCAGCCTGTAAGGGTTCGTACTCACAAAGCGCACGGTGTCGCCAATGTTATAGGCCCAGAGGCCGGCATTCGAATTAATGATCAGCGCATAGTTTTCACCCACTTTCACCTCCCCCAGCGATAGTCGGGTTGGGTGCTCATGGCCAATCTCACCCGCCGGCACGAACTCATAGAACATCCCCGAATTCGTATTCAGCAAAAGCCCTTCTCCCCCAGGTATATCCTGAAATGCAAAAAAGCCTTCCGATGCAGGGAATGTCTCAATCATATCCACGCTTCCACCAAGGCTGTCAATGAGTTTGGTTTTGTACGGCTCAAAATTCACCCCGCCATGCACAATTACCTGCAGGTGAGGGAAGAGTTCCTTTATCTTTTTTCCATCACTATGCTCACTCAGCCAGTCGAAGTACATCTGCACCCACGGCGGAATGCCGCTGATCAGGGTCATATTCTCATGCAGCGTTTCCTGCACAATTTTACCCAGTTTCGTTTCCCAGTCCTCTATGCAGTTCGTTTCATAAGAAGGCAATTGATTCCCACGCAGATAGCGGGGTATAAAATGATTCACAATGCCACTCAGTCGCCCCGTTGGGATACCCCCCACACGCTCCAACTCCGGCGATCCCGAAAGGAAGATCATCCTGCCGTCTGCAAAAGCAGTATTACCCGTCTCTGCCATGTAGCAAAGCAGCGCATCCCGCGCTCCATTAATATGGAAAGGAATAGACTCCTTCGAAATAGGTATATATTTTACACCACTTGTTGTACCCGAAGTCTTAGCAAAATAAATAGGCCGTCCCTTCCATAAAATATTTTGTCCGCCATTTTTTATCTGGTCTATATAAGGAATGAAAGCCTCATAGTCGCGTATCGGAACAGCAGCTTTAAAATCCTCGTATGTTTTAATGCCTGCAAACCCATGCTCCTTCCCGAAAGCCGTGCTGGCAGCCGTTTTTAGCAACATGTGCAACACCGCATCCTGGTCAGCAACCGCAGTTGCCATTCCTTTTTTTACCCTTGAATGTATAATAGATGCGTAAGGCTTTGCCAGCAATGATTTAAGTTTCATTCGGTGTTTTAATTGGGTCAAAGTTATTACTAATTATTTGTGATAATGAACACACGGAAGACGAACCCAAGCCCCCTGCTTTTTATAACACAATTTTGGTAAAATCAATTTACCCCGTGAGCTTCAATCATCCCCAAAACCGCGCCAGTAAACGCTTTCAGCAACATCGCCCCGCTCACCAAAGAAGTCCGCCAAATAAATTGCGTCTGGAAAAACAGATATTTACATCGTTTTTCATAAATTTGTTTTTACGTTCACCAAAACAATTGTAACACAGGTTAATCGCGTTTTTTTTCGCAAATGGCATGAAAAAAAACACGAAAATTAACAAATATTATTGTTTGAAATAAAAATCTGTGTTACCTTTGCCAAAATATTTTAGGTTTATCATGTTTGTAATAGTAAATATAGCGGGTCAGCAATTTAAGGTTAAGAAGAATGACGAATTGTTTGTACACCGCCTGCAAGGTAATGCCGGAGACAAAGTTGAGTTTTCCGAAATTCTGATGGTTAGCAACGAAGGTAACATCACATTCTCTAATGCTGCTTCTAAAGTTCACGCTGAGATTCTTGATCATTTGAAAGGCGATAAGGTGATCGTTTTCAAGAAAAAGCGTCGTAAGGGCTATATGAAGAAGAATGGCCATCGCCAGTCCCTGACCAAGATCAGGATCAATGAAATTGCTTAAATTTTTGACATCCCTTAATTAACTAACTAAAAAGTAAGTACAGTAAATGGCACATAAGAAAGGCGAAGGAAGTGTAAGGAACGGACGCGATTCGCAAAGTAAAAGATTAGGAGTAAAAATCTTCGGCGGACAGCCTGCAGTTTGCGGCAACATTATTCTCCGTCAGAGGGGTACGGTTTACCATCCCGGTAACAACGTCGGCTTAGGTAAAGATTTCACCATATTCGCACTCACAGACGGTATGGTTGAATTCCGTAAAACACGCAACAAGACTCTGGTTTCTGTAAAGGAAGTTAACGAAGTCGCTCAGGCCTAACCCCCTAAAGCGATTTTGCCATAAAAATTTTTGTTTAACCCTTAAATTCACAAGTTATGGCAACAGCAAAGAAGGCAGCAGCACCCGCAAAAAAAGCAGCGGCACCTGCAAAAAAAGCAGCTCCTGCGAAAGCAGCAGCACCAGCACCAGCGAAGGCTCCTGCAAAAAAAGCAGCGGCTCCTAAGGCAGCGGCCCCAAAAGCGGCAGCCCCAAAGGCAGCAGCTCCCAAAGCAGCAGCACCAGCTAAAAAAGCGGCAGCACCAGCTAAGAAGGCAGCGGCTCCAGCGAAAAAAGCAGCAGCTCCAAAGGCGGCGGCTCCAAAAGCAGCAGCACCAGCTAAGAAGGCGGCAGCACCAGCTAAAAAAGCAGCACCTGCAAAGGCAGCGGCTCCAGCTAAGGCAGCTCCGGCGAAAGCAGCAGCTCCAGCAAAAGCAGCACCTGCAAAGGCAGCAGCTCCTGCGAAAGCAGCAGCTCCAGCTAAAAAAGCAGCGGCTCCAAAGGCTGCAGCTCCGAAAGCAGCTCCTGCAAAAAAGAATGCTGGTCCTAAAAAGACGGCTGCTAAGAAATAAGAATATTTTTTGGCAAATCTTTAAAAAAGAGACTATTCATGATGGTCTCTTTTTTTATGCCCTTAACCGTAGGTACAGTTGGATTAATTGGGGTTTAAACAACTTTGGCCAAAATAGAAAAATTGCTTGGTGCTGTGTTATTCAAAATTAAATAGTGGAATTGGAACCGGGATATTGCCTTGAATGGACTTGGGGCATTACTAAGTTGAGGGGTTGGTTTTTATTTTAAATACTATTTTTTACCGACCTAATCACGGGTTTAACCGATATAACTACGGGTTTTAACTTTTAACATTTAATTTTTAACTTTTTTAATACCTACCTTTGCGCACTTATTTTCAAGTTTTTCATGGATCGTAATCAGGTTATAGGTTTTGTATTGCTCGCGTTATTGCTTATAGGTTATATCAGTTACAACCAGTATGAGCAAAAAATTTATGAAACACAAAAAAGGACGGACTCTATTGCAAGAGCCAAACTCCAGCCACCAAAGAAGGATAGTGTAATTGCCCCGCAGTCTCAGGCTGTTGCGGCTGTTGCCGACTCGGCTACCGAGGCACTGAGGAAGTCGCAGCCACCGGCTTACAATGGTACTGCACAGTCAGTAACGCTGGAGAACAAAAAATTGTCTATCCAGTTCAATACAAAGGGGGCATTTCCAACGGCTGCTTCTCTGAAGGATTACAAGACTTATGGTCAGAAACCGTTGTACCTATTTAATGGTGCCGGTAATTACCTGAATGCCATTTTGCCTTTTGACAATGGCAAGGCTACTGAGAGTCTGTATTTTACACCGGTTTCGCGCAATGAAGCCGATGGTGGTAAAACTATTGACTTCGTTGGTGACCTGGGCGGTGGCAAGAAGGTGGATATTATATACACACTTGCGGCCGATGACTACATGATGCATTGCAACATTGTACTTACCGGGTTGCCTGCCCAAAGCCTTAAGCTGAGCTGGCAGACGCTTGCACTGCACACCGAAAAGGACATGGCCAATGAGCGCCTGAATACTCAGGTGTACTACCGCTTTAAAAATGATGATAACGACTATTTTACGATTCGTAACAACGAGGAGAAAATAGTACATAATGATGCCACAACTAACTGGATCGGTTTCAGGAAGCAGTACTTCAGTACTGTGCTGATGGCCGATGAAGGTTTTTCAAAGATGGACATAAAGGCGCTTGCGAAACCAGAAGACAGTATGGTGGTTGCGCGTACGTTTGCGGAAATGATCCTGCCACTTAAACCCGGCAGCAATGAGCAATCGGCAGCTATGAAGTGGTACATAGGCCCGAACGACTATAATACCCTTAAGTCATACAAAATGGGGCTAGATGACATGGTGCCGCTAGGTTATGGTATTATGTCGTTTGTGAAGTACATCAATAAGTTTGCGCTTATTCCTATTTTCTACTTCCTGGCCAGCCATATCAGTAATTATGCAGTCATTATCATGCTGATGACCATTTTTATCAGGCTGATACTTTCTTTCTTTACTTACAAGAGTTACCTCTCGAGTGCGAAGATGCGCGTGCTGAAACCTGAGCTGGACGAGTTACGTGCCAAGATTGGTGATGACCAGCAGAAAATGAGCGTGGAGCAAATGAAGCTGTACCGCACAGCAGGTGTGAATCCGCTGGGTGGTTGCTTACCTATGTTGTTCCAGTTGCCGATATTGCTTTCCATGTACTACATGTTCCCGTCGTTCATAGAGTTCAGGCAGAAGAGTTTCTTGTGGGCCGATGACCTTTCTACTTACGACAGTATCTTTAATTTCCACTTTACCATCCCGTTCTATGGTGACCACATTAGCTTGTTTACTTTGCTGATGACGGCTTCGAGTCTGTTCCTTGCCGTGTACAACCGTAACATGACTCCGCAGGACCCGAACAACCCAATGATGAAGTACATGCCTTATGTGTTCCCTGTAATTCTGATGGGTGTGTTTAACAAGATGGCAGCGGCCCTTACCTTCTATTACACCTTCTCCAACATACTGAGCATTACGCAGCAGTTTGTGATCCAGAAGTACTTTATTGACGAAAAGGCCATCCATGCCAAAATGCAGGAAAACCGCACCAAGCCACCCGTACAATCTAAATGGCAGGCAAAGCTGGAAGAAATGCAGAAACTCCAAACTGACCGCTCCAAGGTGCAGCCAAGGAGCAATAAGAAATAATTTTTAGAGTTGATATTTTTTGCAACCCGCCAAATGGCGGGTTGTTTGTTGTGGGGCACTGCCCATTGGTATCTGAATCAGAATTTTCAGAATTTTAGAATAAACAGAATAGCATGTTGGTGCCTCACGCCGTATGATATCTGAACTATGGTTTTTTTGATTATTATGATGGCCATGATGGTTGTTGTTACCTGGTCACGAGCGCGCTTCGCTGAACACTCGCGCCAGTGGCCAGATCATATAATGGCCGATTAAACCGGCTTCTTTTTTAAAAGACAATAATAAAAACTTGTAGCTTTGATAGATTATGGCGCAGGTAGTCACCGACATACAGCAGATCCTAAGGCAGGCACAGCAGAATGCCATTCGTGCCGTTAATACAACTATGGTGGAAGCTTACTGGCTGGTAGGCAAGCGTATTGTTGAGGAAGAACAACAGGGAGAAGGCAGGGCAAGTTATGGCAAAGCATTAATGAGGAACCTGTCTGAAGAGCTTAAACGGGAATTTGGAAAAGGATATTCAGTTGATAATCTTCAAAATATGCGGTCCTTTTATCTTCGATACCCAATTCAACAGATGCTCTCGGTTAATTTACCAGACATCGCAATACCGCAGACAACGTCTGCGGTATTGCGGGAACAACCAAATTACGAGACACTGTCTCGTAATTTTAAAACTCCTATATTTAACCTCAGTTGGTCGCACTATTTACTGTTGTTGCGAATCGAGGATAAAGATGAACGGGCCTTCTATGAAATTGAATCTGCAAAAAACAACTGGAGCTTAAGGGAATTAAAGCGGCAATTTGACAGCGCATTATACCTCAGGCTGGCATTGAGTACTGATAAGGAAGGTATTAAAAACCTTGCAGCAGTAGGGCAGGTAATGGAATCACCCAAGGATGCGGTGAAAGATCCTTACATATTGGAGTTTCTGAATTTAAACCAGCATTATCGTTATTCAGAAAGCGATCTTGAGCACGAACTGATAGATAAGTTAGAGTACTTTTTATTGGAATTAGGTACCGGCTTCACATTTGTAGCCCGCCAGAAACGTATCAATTTCGATGAGAAACATTTTTATGTAGATCTTGTATTTTATAATCGGTTACTCAGATGTTTTGTAGTGATAGACTTAAAAATTGGAGAACTGACCCACCAGGATATAGGGCAAATGCAGATGTACGTTAACTACTATGACCGGTTTGTAAGAACTGAAGATGAAAATAAGACCATCGGCATTATACTTTGCCGTGACAAGAGCGAGACTCTGGTAGAAATAACTTTGCCTGAAGACAATGAGCAAATATTTGCCAGCAGATACCAAACCCTGTTACCAGATAAAGAAGTACTGAAAATGCTGCTTTCTGAAAAAAGCGATTAGGGGGACTTTCCGTAATGGAATACCTCCCGATGTCGCACTGAATCAGAATTTTAGAATAAACAGAATAGCATGTTTGTGACCACGCCGGTGCAGCATGATATCTGAACTATGATTTTTTTGATTTTTATGATACCTATGATTGCCACAACTGCGCTACATGTTAGCACCCCCGTTAGCGGGTGCAATATTAATAGCCCCTGGTGCAACCAGGGGTTTATTGCGCAAATAACACGCACCCTCCCGCAAAAGGTGCCGGACAGGCGTTAGGTGGTGCAACAATTGGTGATGGATTGTTTAGTGGATGGAAAACAGTTGGGTCTAATAGGAAAACTAAGTAGGGTCAGAGACCCGTTCATCTACCTGGTCACGAGTACTTTTTGCTGAAAACCCGCGCCAGATGGGCGATTATGGGCGAACTGGCAATTGCCTGGTTAATTGTGCCGCCTGCTAAACTGCTCGTAGTGCCAGCTTAGATTTTCACGTGACGGGTGGTAGTTGGCATCATTGGGTAAGTAAATTTTCTTCCCGTGAAACGCCCTGAAAGAATGAATACCCGATTCAATAAAATCATCCGATACAACTACCTCGTAGTTCAGATTGATCGTAATCAGGAAGCGGTCAAATGCCCGGTGAAAATTTGGGGATAACGATATACCGTTCTTTATAGTATCGTCATGCGATTCTGAAAATGGCACGATATGGCAGGCATCAATCATTTGAATGTCCCTTGTGGCAATTACCTTCATTCCTGACACGCAACATGTATGGTTATATACTCTTGGTACAACCTTTTTAAATACTCCGCCTCTCACAAAAATTTCCTCTTCGTCGGATGCAGCGACTTCGCTTTTATAGACTGAGGCGGGTTCATGTAAGATTTGGCTTTCAAATTCATGAAACAAACTATATTCTTTATTAGGCAGTAGCTGCCCTCCAAGAAATGTTGTGAGCAAGGCGCTTTTTAGTATTGCTCTATTGTTTTGTTCGCGAAGCAGGTTATATAAAGTGCCGTCGAATGAAGCAAAAGCAACCGCGTTTTTCAAGGCAGAGAAGCTTTTGATTGAATTAGATGCTGTCAATAATATTTCTTTGCCACGTTCAGTGGTTAGGTGCCAGAACCCCTCACTCTTCAAATGATAGAAGGGCAATGAAAAATTATCCTTGAATTTGTCACCATGAACCAAAGAGTGCCAGTTACCTTTAAATCTGGCGACCAACTCAGGTGTGATAAATATCTTGTTTTCGGTTATTTCCCCTTCTTCAATAGATTGAATCACGGATAGCAATAGTATAGCTTTGTGAGGAGCAACTGATCCCTTAAGTCGCGCTGCTCTTAGACTAGTAAATAGCTTTATCGCTTTTGAAATATCCATTCTTGCTGAGCAATGTAAATTAAAAGTACGATACTTTTTAAAAGCGATTTTTTTCGTGCAGCAATTAGGCCTTAACGAACAATTAAGTATGACATGAGCGCCACCAGAGACGGGTGCAACAATTGGTGATGGATTGTTTAGCGGATGGGGAAACGATTGGTGAGATTGGCGGAAATTAGGTAGGGGTCAGAAACCCGTTCATCTACTTGGGCACGAGTGCGCTTCGCTGAACACTCGCGCCAGTGGTGGAGTAACCTCACATCAAATTGAGTTCTTACATTCCTCAAATCATAAATGTCCTAATTCAGACCATCCTGGGTGGTTCTTTGAAATATTGGAATTTTATAGGATTGAAAAGGTTTTTTATGGGCCTTTGTCTTGGGTTTTGATGGGCGTTACAAACCACACGAGACGTACTCGTTTTCGGAATATCCATGGGTTTGGTAAATTACTTCAAAAACGGGTTGTATTTCTTTTCCTGATCTATGTGGGTGGCGGGGCCGTGGCCGGAAAGTACCTGGGTATTTCCCGGTAGGGTGAATAAATGGGTACGTATACTGTTTACCAGTGTTTCGAAACTGCCACCGGGGAGATCGGTACGGCCGACGCTGCCGGAAAACAATACATCGCCGGAAATGACCCAGTTGCCGGGTGCATAATAAAAGGAGATACTGCCGGGTGAGTGTCCGGGTGTGAACCATACATCGAGGGTGTCGTCGCCGAGCTTTAGTGGCTCGCCTTCCTTAATAAAAAATGTGGGTACGGGCGCTTCTTTAAAATCGAACCCGAACATTACGGCCGATGCGGCACCCATTTGCAAAACAGATTTTTCTTTTTCGTGCAGTCCGAACCCGATATTGTACTTATCCATCATGGCCTGTACACCAAAAATATGATCGAGGTGGGCATGGGTATTTATGATGGCCTGTGGCTGCAATTGCTTACTGTTAATATAGTCCACCATTTCCTGAACTTCTTCGGGGTGGTACATGCCGGGGTCTACTATCCAGCATTGTTTTTTGTCATTGACTATGAGGTATGTATTCTCGTCGAAGGCGTTGAACGTAAAAAAAACAACATTTAACATAACTGTTTCGTATAATTTCTGTAATTTGTACTGCAAAACTACGGTGAACAGGGCGCAAACCCAACTTTCGTTTGATTGCAAAAACGTTACGCTAACAGAGGTGTGAATTAGAGTATTGATGTTTTACCACAAAGGGCACTAAGGTATTCACAAGGTGCACTAAATTTAGCTTAATTTGGATAAACAATATGAGCACAAAGTACAGTTAAAGTAACAGCAGTATAGATTTGCACAATGATACTTTACCACAAAGGGCAGTTATTATCAATGCACAGTCCGAGCTGTTTACAGTATAGCATACTAAACATTCTGGTAAAAGCGTTAAACACGAGGTGAAGTAGTATCTGAGTTCTTATTTTGCTGGTTTTGACCCAATCCCGATTTGGAATCATGAATAAACGAACAAACAATCCCCATATTCTTCTTGCCGCGCTGATAGCGTGTTTTACTCTTTTTGTGCCGGGCGAAAGCATGGGGCAATCTTATATTGAGACTTTTGGGCAGAACAGGATACAGAACCGAAAATTTGAATGGAAGTATTTTGATACCAAGCATTTCAGGGTATACCATTACGATAAGGCGGGCAGGCAGCTAGGCCGCTATGTGGCGGAGGAAGCCGAAAACAACATTAAGGTAATAGAAAAGAAAATGGGCGGGCAGTTCCCGGACAGGTTCAGCATTGTACTCTATAATTCTTACGACGATTACCGCCAGACCAATATTGGCCTGAAGGATGAATCACAGATATCAACCATGACCATCTCGGGTACCTGGAACCTGGTAGGGGATAAGCTGGTGGTGTATCATACAGGAAAGCACACTGACCTCCGCAGGCAAATACAAGCCGGGATGGCACAGGTGGTGATGGAGCGGATGATATACGGTGAGAGTTTCAAGAAAATGGCCAAGACAGCGCTGCTCATGAATCTGCCTGAATGGGTGACCACCGGCTTCATTGCTTACCTTGTTGATGGCTGGAACCCGGAGACGAATAGTGAGTGGAAGCGCGTTCTGGACTCAAGGCCTAAGGCTGGTTTCCATGAACTTTCTGAGCAATATCCTGAAATGGCCGGCAAGGCGTTCTGGAAGTTTGTGTCGGAGCAATATGGCAATGAAAAAATGAAGAGCTTGCTTGCGGCCATGCAGCAAAAGACCAGCCTCAATAAGACGATGAAGGACAAGGAATACCTGGGCCTTAAAGTAACCAAGGCTTATGATAGTTGCATGACTTTTTTCAAGGAAAAATATGCGGCAGACCTCGTAAACCAGGAGATACCGGATAGCACGAAGGGGCTTATTTCGCTGAAGGTGCCAAAGGATAATACCATTATCCGTAACATCATGGTGTCGCCTCGTGGTACTGATATTGCCTATGTAGCCTGGAAGGATGGGCATTTTACCATTTACCAGCAAAAGACCGCCGGCGAACAGGTACAAACTGTATTGCTGGAAGGCGGACAAAAGGACCTTTCGGCAGAGACTGACCCCAATTACCCTATGATGGCCTGGAGCAATGCCGGTAATAAGCTGGCCATACTCTACAAGGTGGGTAAGAAGGTTTACCTGCGTATTTACAATTCACAGAAGAACAGGGTGGAAAACTATGTGATTCCA
>CANCOG010000106.1 GCA_947379685.1 Flavipsychrobacter stenotrophus
CCTGACGATTTGTTCAAAAGTGCCCTCCTTCAATAATTCGGGCGGTGTGTACCTGGGCACTCCTACTTCGCAAAAATAATAAGTATCCTTCCCCTTTACCTGGAACGAATCACAATCAATAAATGAGATCATTCCGGCGGCACTAATGAGGATATTGCCCTCATTTACATCGCCCACCACTAAGCCTGATTCGTGTAACTTATGGAAGGCCGTCGCCAGGTTACGCGCTACGTGTACCAGGAAATTATAGCCTTTATCAGGGAACATTTTCTTGCGGTCCATAGGGCTGAAGATCATGTGCAGGGGCACAAAACCCACCAGCTTCTTCATTACAAAGCCGCAAACTGCCCCGTTATCATCAAGCACCAATCCCCTTGGCCAGGCAGCATAAGCCTCTATAGCAGGGTTGCGCATGGCTACCATCTGCTGTAGTTTACTGGTTTGGGCAGGGGTAAGCGGGTCGTTGTAACGTTTCAGTACCAGCCCGTTATTCGACTGTACCTCATACACAGTTCCTTCCCCACCCCGTCCTATTTCTTTACCAGTAGTATATTGCTCGCCTTCTGGTCCTTTGAGAATCATCTCGTTCAAGAAAAATTTAAGGTGTTCCACACCTTTGAGATGCGGGACACCTATCAGTTATCAACCTAGCCTTGTAGCCATAAACAATGTTTTATCATCGTCTGTCCTGCTGTTAATTTGTGCGCTATCCAGGTATTCGGCTAGTTTTCTGTTAAGTATGGTAACCTTTTCTGCATCATTCGCCTGCCTTAAGAATTTGAACAAATCAATAAAAAAGGGTTGGTGTACTTGCCGCGCTTCCATGTTCAGGGCCAGCATTTGTAGGCCATCGGTAAACATTGCCACCTCATCGACCCTTTCATCTAAAATACTGACATTCAAATTACTAAAGCTGCTATCGTCCACCAAAAAAGATGTAGTATTCTGATATTCTCCATTTTCGGGCCACCAGCAATGAGTATAGTAACCGTTGCCATCATTCCTTATTATCGCTCCGTCACCAATCTGAAAAAACACGGAACGTGTCGGAGTCAGGTAGCAACCCAGTAAGGTGCATGAGTATTCGTTAAGTTCATCGCCGCTTGTGAGCGCTTCTCTTTCCAACCCAAAGTAACAATCTTCAACCAGCGTAAACACCTCGCTTTCGCCTACCCTGGAGGAAGCCTGAGCAAATGCTGATAGAGTTTCAACAATCTGTTCGGTGCAAAACTTAGCTGCAAAGGCCGCATATTTTGCGCTGCCGGCACCATCACTGGCACAACAAATAAGAATATCCTCCTTACCGTTATTCACAACCTCATATCTAATGGCATCTTCGCAAGTCTTGTCAACCGCTGTGTGAGATGTGCCGATGACACTGTTGCCGATTGCTTTCCAACTCATAATTCCGACCAGCCGCTTGGGGGTAACAGATTAACCGCATTACCGGGGTTCTTGCTTGATACCATTTTCATGGAGGCCGATAGCCACATAAAAAACTCCCGGAACATAAGCCCTTTCAGTTTAATAGGAGCCCTGGTGGAAATTTCCTTTAGCGTATCCATGCTCGCCCCCTCTACACCAATTGCAAAAAAGGCGAATGATTTCGACGCTTCGCCCTCCCTTACTTTCATTGAAGCAGCAGCATAACTATCCGTTGGCGAACCGTCGGTAATTAATATGATCCATGGTTTGTAGTAAGCAATTCCTGCTTCTTTATATTCCTTCTTCCTTCGGGCAACCATCTCAACTGCCAGTTCAATGGCTTCTCCCATCGGTGTATCTCCGGTAGTAT
The DNA here is from genome assembly GCA_947379685.1 of Flavipsychrobacter stenotrophus. Lineage (GTDB taxonomy): Bacteria > Bacteroidota > Bacteroidia > Chitinophagales > Chitinophagaceae > Flavipsychrobacter > Flavipsychrobacter stenotropha_B. The sequence continues at coordinate 1,796 of CANCOG010000106.1, forward strand.
CCAGTTCCTGAGGTATAAAATTGGGCACTGTATGGAAATCAGATTGCACCTTTACGGGTCCAAAAGTAACCACTGCTACCTCTACCCGCTTTGTGGCCAATGGATCCTGTTGTAGTTCTTGTTTAAATGTGCGCACACCCTGGTTGAGCTGCATTATAGGATTACCGCCCATTGAGATTGAAGTATCCAGCAACAAAACACAAGGGCACCTTGGTTCGGGGTTCTCCGCAAAATTGTCGCTGCCAAAAGGGATCTGCTCGAATGAAATATACTCGTCCATATTTTTGAATATCGGACTTAAAGGTAAATTAATTGAGGGAGGTGGCAAAAAGAGAGCACTACCTGCTCTGAATATTGGCTTAGTTTTTAGACAACGAAATAATTAATTGGGGCTTTTCACTTTACAATATGCCACCTGGCCAGTTCCCACACTTTGTCCTTGATTGCATCTGAATGATGCAACCTCATTTTTATTATGCCGGCGTCGCCCGTGATGTAAAACCAATCGTTATAACTGAATGGGATACCCAGATATCCATTGTATTCAGCAGCAATGTTATCCCAATGATTCACCTCAGCAACATGACTATAAGTAATACCATTCAGTTCAAAAGAATTTTAGATTTTGGCTACATTCCCAAAACCGGGAAAGGCTGCACCACCAGAATATCTTGCTGGCGTCAATCTGATACTGAGCGGATAATTTATTAATGGTGCATAATTAATGGCCCCCATATCCGTATTTTTATCAATATCAGCCAATTGAATATTATCTGAGATAAGGCCCATCTCCCAACTCTGTACGCCGCTGGGAAACACAGGAAAAATGGTTTTCTCCGAAATTCTAATTGTGATAAAGTCTACTGAATAATTCGCTCCCTCATTCACAGTCGTGCCCGCTACGTTACTCGTTACATAAAAGCTATCTATCATCCCACTTATTGAATCTCTGTATATCCAGTATGTGCCCGGCTTATAATTAAAATCAGCCTTTAATGCAGGATTAACCGGATTGGTTTCCAACTTGGGTTTTCCACATGAAGCCAAGGCGATGACCGGTACGAAAATGGCTAAGTTGGCTGATTTCATCGCGCGTTTTTGTTTTTCATAATTTTTTTTTGTTACAACCTGGCAAAACTCCCTTCCAATTCACGCATCCCGTCCTTTCCCACAGTATCATTTCACCGCAATATCCATGCCAGTATTGTTCAATTTAAAAACAAAAAAAATGGTGAACCAGCTGAGCCGATCCACCATTTTAAATATTGAACAATAATTGCTTACCAAATTACGATCTTATCGCGGAACGTCTGATCTGCGGTATTTACCCTGATCATGTAGCTTCCTGCAGCAAGATTGCTGAGATTGAATGCATTCAGCGTATTGTTCTTATCAGCTGCCCTGGTTTCTATCACCTTTCCGAACACATCCATAATAGTTATGGTTGCATCCTTAAGGCTCACTGGTACCGAAATAGTAAATGAACCATTTGAAGGATTTGGATAAACCGATATGCTGGTTGCCTCAAATGGCTGACCTACGCCTGCGCCACCTCCACCACTGCAAGCAGCAGTAGAACGAACATATACACGAAGTATTGCCGAAGATGTACCACAAGAATTCACAACAGTGTAATGTAATGTATCCCAACCAGGTGTAACACCTATGATGTCCCCTGTCATTGATACAAATGCATGAGTATTGCTTGCACTCCAGTTGCCCCATGGCACACCAGCTGTCTTATGAATGGTATCTCCCTGGCAAATAGTATCTGGCCCACCAAATGCAGTTGCAGAAATAGACATGTCAATAGTATCAATAAACGAAGCAGAAGCGGTACCGCAAGAATTGGTTACACTATGATAAATTGTATCGATACCACCGGAAATCGCAGTAAGAATACCAGCAGTTGAAATAGTCGCATGTCCGTTGCTTGCAGTCCAGGCCGGGCCGCCAACTGTACAGGCAAGGGCTGTTGTACTACCCTGGCAGATGCGGGTTGCACCTGTAATAATGCCGGTTGAAGGCAATGAAAGTACCGTAATTGTCTGGGCAGCAGAAACTGTGCCGCACACATTGGTAACGGAATATATTATATTAACCGTACCGCCGGAAACCCCGGTTACTGTACCAGCTGCATCAACAGTCGCTATTGACGGGCCGCCGCTGCTCCATGTACCACCTGTGGTTGCATCGATCAGCACCATAGAAGCCCCTGCGCACAAACTGGTTGGACCAGAAATTACGCCCGCATATGGCGATGGATTAACCGTAACTGTATAGGTTGCATAGTTTGTTCCGCAAATACCACTTACACCATAGCTGATAACAACTGTACCAGCAGAAACGCCTGTTACGTCACCAGTAGAACTTACCGTAGCGAAAGAAGTTACGGAACTGCTCCAGGTACCACCTGAAACAGATTCAGTCAATGAGATAACCACTCCAGGGCAAACACTGGTTGGACCAGATATTGTACCAGTAGATGGAACCGCATTAACTGTCATAGAATACAATACTGATGCGCTGCCGCAAGCACCGGAAATTGTGTAGGTAATAGTAGCAGAACCTGCTGATACACCCGTTACAACACCGGTAGATGAATTCACTGTAGCAACTGAAGAAGTGCTGCTGCTCCAAACACCACCAGCGAATGCATCAGAAAGTGTAACCGTTGCACCGGTACAAACCGACGAAGGACCGGATATTGCACCAATTGATGGCGTTGTGCCCACTGTTATTGCCTGAGTCGCTACTGAGGTACCACATGCATTGGTAATGGTATACATAATATTCGCACTGCCACCAGCAACTCCGGTAACATTACCGGAAGCATCAACTGTGGCAACGGACGTTGCTGAGCTACTCCAGGTACCACCGGTAGAGGTTTCAGAAAGTGCAATGCCTGCACCTGCACAAACAAATGAAGGTCCTGTAATTGCGGCCGCAGAAGGAGTTAAAATAACTGTTTCAGTTTGAGACGTAGTTGCAGTGCCGCAACCATTGGTTACAGAATATAAAATTGAAGTTGTACCAGGAGCAATTCCGGTAACAACTCCCGATGCATCAACCGTAGCTACACTCGTTACTGTGCTGCTCCATGATCCGCCGGTTGCAGCATCGGTAAGCGTAGTTGTAGTACCTGTACAAACCGAAGCCGAGCCAGCAATACTTCCTGCATTTGGCATAGGATTAACTGTAAATGCGAAGGTAGCGGCAGCAGTTCCGCAGGCCGTAGTTACTGTATAACTGATTGTAGTACTACCAGCAGTTGCCGAAGTAACAACGCCTCCGGTGCTTATTGAAGCAACTCCTGACGCGGTACTGCTCCATGTGCCACCGGTTACGGTTTCAGTCAATGTAACTGAACCGCCGGCACACACACTTGAAGAACCTGAAATAGTTCCGGCAACCGGGGTTGCATTTACTGTTACCGCATGAGTTGCAGCAGAAGTGCCGCAAGAGTTAGTAACAGTGTAAGAAATAACAGTGCTGCCAACGGCAACCCCAAAAACATTACCTGATGCATCGACCGTAGCTGCTGAGGTTGTGGTGCTTGTCCAGGTTCCACCACCTGCGGCATCAGTTAAAGTAGTAGAAGTTCCGGTACAAACGGTAGCTGCACCTGCAATACTGCCCGAATTTGGCAATGGATTAACTGTGATTGTATATGGCGCAACCGCAGTTCCGCAGGAGCTGACAACTGTATAGCTTATAACTGCCGTACCTCCCGAAACGCCGGTTACAACACCACTTGCGTCAACCGTAGCTACAGATGTTGAACCTGATGTCCATGTTCCTCCACCTGTCGCATCAGTCAAACTGATAGTTGAGCCCTCGCAAACCGTAGTTGGCCCAGAAATAGTCCCAGCTGAAGCAATTGAATTCACGGTAACACTGAAAGTAGCATCTGCTGAACTACAGGTATTAATTACTGAGTATGAAATTGTTGTTGTTCCCAATGCAACTCCAGTCACATTTCCTGATGCATCAACACTAGCGGTTGACGGATCAAGGCTGCTCCAGGTTCCCCCAGCTACTCCGTCGGTAAGCGTTATTGTAGTACCAACACATAAAGTCGAAGGACCGCTAATTGTTCCACCTGTTGGTGTAGTTTCCACTGTAACATTATAAGTGGCATAATAAGTACCACAGCTATTGGTTACACCATAAGAAATAATGACATTCCCGGCAGTAACAGCAAAAACGACTCCCGAACTATTTATTGTTGCTATCGAAGTTGTTCCGCTGCTCCAGGTTCCACCGGAGGTAGTTTCAGACAACGGGGTAAAAGCTCCGTTACATAACGTGGCAGTACCAGAAATCGTACCTGTAACTGGCAATGCACGCACCAGAATGCTAGCTGTTGTATAAACAGAACCACAACTGCTGGTAACAGTATAGGTTATCGTTTCAGTTCCTGCAGAAATACCCGTTACATTCCCGGTAGCATCCACAGTAGCTATACCAGAAGATGCGCACGACCAGGTACCACCTGTAACTGACGGGGTAAACGAAGTTGATGCTCCTACACAAACATTGCCTGCGCCTGAAATTGTACCAGCTGATGTAGCCGGAGACACATTTACAGTAAAGGTAGCAACCGCAGTACCACAGCCATTGACAACTGAATAAGAAATATCAGAAGAACCCGTAGAAACACCGGTAACCAAACCAGCTGCGTCCACTGTAGCCACCGATGTAGTACTGCTTGTCCAGCTACCGCCACCTACAGATGAGGATAAAGTAATTGGAGAGCCAATACAAATTGAAGATGATCCGGAAATTGTTCCGGCTATTGGTAACGGATTAATAGTTATTGATTTTGTAGCAGCATCCGTTCCGCATGAATTAGTAACGGTGTAACTAATAGTGGTTGTACCTGCAAGCACGCCTGTAACGTTGCCAGAGGCATCGACAGTTGCATTGCTGGTTGACGTACTTGACCAGGAACCTCCTGAACTGGTAGTTGATAGGCTCAAGGTTGCACCCTCGCAAACTGAAGACCCGCCGATTATGGCTCCTGCGAAAGGTAAAGGATTTATGGTAACCGGGAAGGTTGCTGTTGCGGTACCACAAGATGTTGTAACCACGTAGCTGATTGTAGCTGTACCGGCAGAAACACCGGTTACAACACCTGTGGAAGTCACGGTAGCGTTACTAGTACTGCCGCTGCTCCAGGTACCGCCTGTTGTTCCGTCTACCAGATTTATCGTTGAACCTTCGCAAACAGTAGAAGGTCCTGTAATTGCTCCAGCACTTGGCGTTGAAGTAACGGTAATTGTGAAGGTTGAAACAGCCAACCCGCAACTAGCAGAGCTAACCGTATAGGTAATAACTGATGTCCCTGAACTAGCCCCGCCAACAACACCCGAAGTTGCACCGATGGTTGCAACAGAAGTAGTTGTACTCGACCATACTCCGGACGCTGATGCGCCAGTTGATGTTAAGGTACCTGTGCCTCCTGTACATATAGTAGATGGCCCTGAAATAGTGCCCGATACAGGCGCTGCATTAACCGTTATTACATAATATGCATATGAAGTACCACAGGTACCACCAACAGAATATTTAATAGTATCAGTACCGGCAGTTACACCAGTAACCACCCCACTTGATATTGATACAGTGGCAACTGAAGGAGTCACGCTACTCCAGACACCTCCGGAGGTAGTATCGGTAAGGGAAATTGTACTGCCGACACAAACCGAAGTAGGCCCGGAAATAACACCAGATGAGGGAGGAGCTACTACAACAATCGGGAAGGTAGCTGAAACAGGTGCGCAACCTCCCGAGGCAACTGTATAGCTAATAACGGCCGAACCACCAGAAACAGCGGTTACATTTCCACTTGAGCTTACAGTAGCTACTGAGGATAGACTGCTGCTCCATGTACCACCTGTACCTGAAGTAGAGAGGCTTATGGTAACACCAGCACAAACAAGTGAAGAACCTGAAATAGTACCCGGAGAACCCGATGAGATTACGGTGATCACGTAACTGGATATCGCCGTACCACACGAAGAACTTATAGTATAATAAACCGTATCCGTACCAGGTGAGACACCCGTCACCACACCAGTAGACGCATCAATTGTTGCAATTGATGTCGAGAAAACACTCCAGGTTCCCGAGGTTGCTGATTCGGAAAGGCCAATAGTGCTACCGGTACAAACTGTGGTTGGACCGGAAATAGTTCCTGCACCACTACCTGTGACAACCGTTATTGGGAAAATAGCCGTATCTGAACCACATGCGGTTGATACAATATATAGTACCGTGTCAATGCCACCTGCTGTTGGCGTAGCAATACCAGTTGAAGGATCAATTGTAGCTACGGTTGTATTAGACATACTCCAGGCTCCCGTCCCGGTAGATCCGGTAACAGTATAAGTTGTAGCACCTCCACCAACGCATAGCGGCGTAGAGCCAGCTATGGTCCCCGCCACAGGCGAGGAGACAATCGTGACAGGAAAATAGGAAGAAACTGTACCACAGCTACCCGTGACTGTATAGGTAAATGACGTAGTTCCAGTTGCAATAGCTGTACCCGACCCAGTGGATGCACTGATAAATGCGTAAATGCTTCCTCCGCTCCATGTACCACCACTTGTTCCGGTCGTCGACAAAGTAAATGTATGACCCTGACACAAGAATGCCGAGCCGGTGGAACTGGATATTGTACCTGAGGTACTACCTGCAGCAACCGTAATTGTAGTAGTTGCGGAACCAGAAGAAGTAGTGTAAGTAACGACCGCTGAACCAGTTGCAACCCCTGTCAAAACACCACTAACTGGTGTAATTGTTGCAATTGAAGTGGGGGCACAAGTCCAGACACCACCCGCTGGAGTATCAGTTAAAGTTATTGTAGCCCCTACACAAACAGTTGATGGGCCTGTAATCGCGCCAACCGCTGCTGCAGGAATCAATTCTGTAATTGACGTGTTGGTAGTATTCCACAAATCCCCCGCAGAGGTACTGCCGAAATTGACAGCATTTAAACTTCCATATAAAATAATAGTCCCGGTAAATGCACCAGGTGCAGTCCAGGGAATTGATTCTGTATAGGTTGTTCCCGTGCTTCCGGTACCGGAAGCAGGGCTTAACCATGTGTTGTGTTCTACTACGTTAATTGAACCTGAGCCAACTGTTACATTCACGTTTGAACATCCGGCAGGTAAGCCGGAAGTTGCTAATGTACCTGCGTTTGACGCGGCTGAAGTACCTGCTCCGGCCGAGCGCACTGCCGTCAGCTGGAAGCCAAACTTGGGCAAAGTTGCTGTCGTTGAGGTATTCACACCAGTGATAGTAATATAATAGCTATGGCCAGCTATATAATGTGTCACAGGATAGTGCGTTGTACCCACAATGGCCGAATCAAGTGTTAACGTTACAGATGTGGAAGAAGACGCCGAGCCATGACATGCGCCCCCCGAACAGCCAGTTGTAGAAGTAGCTCCCGTCGCCTCAACATGCGATGACGCCCCCACTCCAGTATGATTACTTGATGCGACCACATAAATAAGGCCGAGGATAAAAGGTAATAGTAAAAGTTTCTTTTTCATGCGTCCACTTTGTTTTTTATTAACTTACTGTTTGATTTCGAAAAGTTGAATTAAGCTTTAAAGATATAGATTTCCGATTAAAAACACCGAAAATTATCCAAAATAGTTGCCAGGGAATAAACATAAATTATTTTTACTATGCAAAATATACAAGGACACTCTGGCATGCTAGCGCCTGAGAAGAAGATTTAAACCAACTGCGATCAAAAATCGATTGAGAACGGCGGGTCACCAAAAAATCATATTGTACTCCTAAACGTCCATTCAGCACCATCTAATAATATAAGTGTACCTGAGCGCAGTTGTAAACAAAAGTTTTTATAATTTCGCCAAAATTTAAAAAATAGTGCAAACTACGCTAGGTAAAGATACATATCTGTATTGGTACGAAATGATGCTGCTCTTGCGTCGTTTTGAGGAAAAGGCAGGACAATTATATGGTATGCAGAAAATTCGTGGTTTCTGTCATTTGTACATAGGCCAGGAAGCCGTTGCTGCGGGCATTATGTCGGCAATTCGCGAAGACGATAACCTGATCACGGCTTATCGCGACCATGCACTTGCGATCGGCAAGGGAATGTCGGCAAGGGAATGTATGGCTGAATTATACGGAAAGGCTACTGGTTGTACCAAGGGTAAGGGAGGAAGTATGCACTTCTTTTCAAAAGAAAAACGCTTTTTTGGTGGTCATGGTATAGTAGGAGCACAAATTGGCCTTGGAGCTGGCATTGCCTTTGCAGAACAATACCAGGGTACCGACCGTGCTACAATTTGCATGTTTGGTGATGGTGCATCCCGTCAGGGTATGTTGCACGAAACCTTTAATATGGCAGTTCTATGGCAGCTTCCGGTGGTTTTCATTTGCGAGAACAACTACTACGCTATGGGGACTTCAGTAGAACGTACCTCTAAGGTATTGGATATCTACAGGCTTGCTGATGCATATGACATGCCGGGCGACAGTATTGACGGAATGAATTGTGAAGAAGTCCATAAAGGTATAGAGCGTGCTGTACGTCGTGCCCGTGAGGGTGGCGGCCCAACATTCCTTGAAATAAAGACATACCGTTACAGGGGCCACTCTATGAGCGACCCTGCCAAGTACAGAACCAAGGAAGAGCTGGAAGAATATAAAGAAAAAGACCCCATAAACCAGGTGTTAAATACCTTGCTGGTAAACCAATGGGCTACTCAGGAAGAAATTGATCTCATTAATGAAAAGGTGAAAGCCGAGGTTGACGACTGCGTAAAGTTTGCAGAGGAAAGCCCATACCCTGATGACAGTGAGTTGTACAAGGATATATATACGGACGAAAATTATCCATTTATAGTTGACTAATATTGGGGCGACCGTAGCCACTTACTTCCGGTAATTATTGACTTTTAACGCAGTCAATAAAGAAGTTTTGGGTAAATGGCAAATACGATTATCTTTGCACGTTTAATAACTTAATCACAACTAACATTTATAAAAGTATTTTTAAATAACTCATGGCAAATTCAGCAAGAAACCAACCAGGCGTAGAAAGACCAGAAATTCAGGAAATTCAGGAACCAGACACTAATCCGATGGATAATGTGATGGACGTCTATGAAAAAAACAAGAAAACTCTGAGTACCGTACTTACAGTAATTGTAGTTGCAGTTGCAGGTTATATAGGTTATCAAAAGTTCTACAAAGGACCAGGTGAAGAAAAAGCTTCTGCAGCTATGGCTATGCCACAGTTGTATTTTCAGGCTGACTCTATGAACCTTGCTTTGAATGGTGATGGTAAGAATGCTGGATTCAAGAAAATTGAAAGCAAGTATTCAGGAACTGCTGCAGGCAACCTGGCGCATTATTATGCAGGTATCTGTTGCCTGAAAACAGGTGACTTTAAAGGGGCGATCAAATCACTCAACGATTTTGATGGTAAGGGCACATTGCTTGCTTACCAGGCATGGGGTGCACTTGGAGTAGCTTATATGGAGTCTGGCGACAAAGCAAAAGCTATCGAGTTCCTCAAGAAGGCTACCGCGAACAAAGAAGATGGTCTCATTACACCATTGTATCTGTATCAGTTAGCACTTTGTTATGAAGCTAACGGCCAGGCTAACGATGCAAAAGACATTTTCAAGCGCATTCGCGACGAATATCCTCGCAGCATTCATGCAAGGGATATGGACAAGGAATTGGCTAAACTGGGTATGTTAGATTAATCGTTACTCAATTATCATATTTAATAAAAAATCCCGGTCATGCCGGGATTTTTTATTTAGAACCTTGTTTGAGATTTTCGGTAAGCATCTGTTTGACCTCAGGCCATTCCGACTCAATTACGCTATACATAGC